>JAUWSR010000101.1 GCA_030609975.1 Acidobacteriota bacterium
ATCGCAGCAGACTTCAGCTCCAGAAGCTGCCAGGCGAGCCGTTTGTTTTTCAGGCGTTGTACGTGGTCAGAAGCACATCCAGGTCCTTGAGAAATCCGGGCATGTCATCCTCGGGGATCTTGAAGATGCGCTTCACCACATAGTGGGTGAGGAAGGCCTGCTGATCCCCGCGGTGGGGAGGTTCGAAGATCACCACGTCGTCGACCCGGCCTCCCAGGTAGCTGGTGTCGCTGGCGACCGCATAGAGCTGGTTTCGCAGGCTGGAGAACTTCGGGTCGTGGCACATGACCAGAGCATCCCGGATGCAGCGGGAGATATGAGTGGGGCTTGAGACCAGGATGATCTTTTCCACACCCTGTTCAAGGAAGATCCGGGCCCCTTCTTCCATCTCCTCCCTCGTGTTCTGGGAGCGGCACTCAGGGATGGAGATGGAGGCCAGCCGGGATCGCGCCGCCTCCAGGTCGATTCCCTCGAACCAGGAGAAGGCACTCAGTTCCTGGAAATGATCCAGCATGTAATGGAGTGTGTACTCGCCTTCCTTCCTGCCGTCCTTCTCTGAGGCGCCCGTGCCGAAGACCATGAGGTCGGCATCCTCCTGCAGGGCCACGGACACGGCCTTGGGGATCCTCCCCATCTCATCCGGGGGATTCCCCCACATGATCCCGCGCCAGTTCAGTGCCTCCAGATGACAGCCGTGGACGAGTACACCTGTTTTCATGTGAATTCCTGCACTATTTGATCTTGATTCCCTCTATTTCAATGCCCATGGCAACGATGTTTATGTTACAGGTGCTGACTTTGCCTTCCTCGTCCTTGCCAAACTGGATCTCAAAGGTCTGGCCGTCGGAGCTTTCCGCTGTGAATTCGAACTCTGCACCTTCGATAGGCTCACAAACGGCTGGGTCGCCATCGCCGGAATCCACCCAAAGGGCGCCATCGGTGATGTGAAAGGTCAACAGCTGAACGTCCCCGCCCATATCGCTCAGGTCGAACTCATATTCCCCCAGGATAGGGGCGTATTTTTTCGTAAGGGCATCGTCCGACTTCTCCTGGGCGACGAGAGGGGCGGTAATCAGAAAAACCAGCAGCAGGCCGGCAAAGACAGATAGAACACGGTTGTTTGCGAAATTTTTCATTTTCACTCCTTATCGATGCAGGATAACCGATTTTAAAGGTCAAATCAATTTTTTGATAGTGGCGGCGTTGACCTCCTCTTTTCGAGTGTGGTATCGTTTTCCAGTTCCGTCTACTCGTGCCTCAGCGAGCCCACAGGGTCGGCTTGGGCCGACTTTACAGCCTGGTAGCTCACGGTGAGCGTTGCGATCAGAAGTGCCGCCCCGCCCGAGATCAGAAACACCATGATCTCGATGTGTGTCCGGTAGGCGAAATTCTGGAGCCAGCGGTTCATGGCAAGGTAGGCGATTGGCCAGGCGATGACGTTGGCCAGCAGCACCCAGCGCACAAATTCCCGGGAGAGCAGCAGGATGATCATCGATACGGACGCCCCCAGCACCTTGCGGATCCCGATCTCTTTGGTGCGCTGTTCAGCCGCAAACGCGGCCAGGCCGAAGAGCCCCAAACAGGCGATGATGATAGCCAGGACCGCAAAGGAACTGAAAATGTTCCCCATCCTCTGCTCCGTGAGATAGGCCCGCTCGAACACCTCATCAAAGAATGAGAAATTGAAGAGATAGCTGGGGCTGAACCGCTTCATCACTCCCTCCACATAGTTGAGAGTGGCGGGGATGTCGGCGGCCTTGATCTTTATGGCGAGCTGGGAAAAGCTGCCCGGGTTATAATAGACATAGAGCGGTTCGATGGGGCGGTGCAGGGAATGCAGGTGGAAGTCCTTCAGGACCCCCACTATGGTCCCCGGAGGACCGCCAAGGTGACTCATCTTTCGGCCGATCACGGAATCCCACTCAGCGACCTTGACAGCGGTCTCGTTGACCAGGAAGGCTCCCCCCGGATCGGATGAAAATTCCTTCGAGAAATTCCTCCCATCGACGATCTCCAATCCGAAGAGGCCCACGTAGTCGCTGTCCGCCATGTTGTAGTAGATGGTAATGGGTTCGTCCGGATTCCGGCCGGTCCAGTCCCGGGAGGTGAAGGTGTCGATGTCATTGGGCAGGCGGTGCGCTGCCGAGACGGCCGCAATACCTGGATTCCGCAGCAGCTCCGTCCTTATGGCCTCGATGTTCTGGCGGACAGACCTGTCACGTACAGGCAGGGTGATGATCTGTTCCCGGTTATAACCCATATCCGCCTTCTTCACGAAATCGAGCTGCGATCTCACGGTCAGGGTACAGACGATGAGGATTATGGAGATCGAGAACTGAACCAGGACCAGCACATTTCGCAGTGCCGATCCCTTGGCGCTGCGGGAAAAAGACCGGCTGAGCATGGTTATCGGCTTGAATCCGGATACACTCAACGCAGGATAGGAGCCGGCGAACAGCCCGACAAACAGGACGATGAGCACAAGCCCGAAAAAGAGCTGCGGATTGGCTACCGGATTGAAGCTGAGTTCTCTCTCCACCAGGTGGTTGAAGGCCGGCAGGGCGAACTTGATCAAAATGAGGGAAAGCCCCATCGCCAGCAGAGCCGTGGCCAGGGATTCACCCAGGAACTGCAGGATCAGCTGCCCCCGCCGGGCACCTACCACCTTGCGCATCCCCACCTCCTTGCCTCTACGGATGGAACGGGCGGTCGCCAGGTTCATGTAGTTGACACACGCGATCAGAAGGATGAGAAAGGCGACAGACGAGAACAGGAGCACGTACTTGATGTCGTTGTTGACACTGATCTCCTGCAGCCTGTGGGAATGGAGGTGGATCCCGGTCACAGGCTGGATCTCGTAGAGAGTGGGAAACGGCTCTTTTATCCCGGCCTGTTCGAACAGGGGTCTCTCGATCACGAGATGGATCTTGCTCTCGAAGGCAGCCGGGTCGGTCCCCTCTTGCAGCAGCGTATACGTGTAGCAGTAGTTGGACATCCAACTCGTGATGTCATTGCCATAGATCCTGAAGTAGGTCACATAAGGGACCACGACATCCATCCTCAAATGGGAATTATCCGGCATGTTTTCGAAAACACCGGACACGACAAAGCTGCTGCCGCCATTGACAGCCAGGACCTTCCCCATGGGATCTTCGTCCCCGAAATACTTCTCGGCCGTCCTTTGAGACAGCAGGATGGCGGCAGGGTCTTCCAGGGCCGTTTCAGAGTCACCTTTTAGGAAGGGAATGGAAAATATTTTGAACATCTCGCCTTCCGCCCAGAAGAACTCCTCCTCAAGGAAGTTTTCCTGCCCGTAAGACACCAGGAAGTCCGTGCTCCGGATGATCCGGGCGGCGGCTTCCACCTCGGGGAGTTTTTCCTTCAGGGCCGGGCCCAGGGGAGGCGGGGTGAACGTGCGGTTCTCCCTCACTACACGGTACATGCGGTCGGCGTTCTCATGGTATTGGTCGAAGCTCAGCTCATGCTGAACATACAGGGCGATCAAAATGAAGGCCGCCAGGCCCACGGTTAGGCCGCTGACATTCAGGACCGAATGAGTCCTGTTCTTCCGCAGGTTTCTCAAGGCGATCTTCATGTAGTTTCCAAACATCGAAATCCTCCAGCAAAGTCCATCGGTCACGAAGTAGGGAATAGACTTCATACACTGCATCCAAAACCAGAGCCGTGCCCGGTGAGGGCCCCGATCCACTGCGAGGGAGCGATAGGTCTCGATCACGTCCCCCAGGGTGGAGCTGCCTCCCCTGTCCGGGAACATCCGCTGGATGAGCCAGCCGGCGATCCGCGGAGGTTGATGGTGTTTCTTCATGGCGGGCCTTTCTACCGAGGTGCGGACAGTTCCTCGATCCCCGCCCACACAGAAGCCTGCACCTTCCGCACCTCTTCCAGGGCTTTGATCCCCTTAGGCGTGAGCCTGAAGATGCGCTTGCTTTTCCCTCCCCGTGTGGGCGATGGCTCCGTGAAATTGGACGTGAGGCAGCCCTTTTTCTCGAGACGGCGCAGCATCACAAAAAGAGCCCCGTAGGCCCAGGACTTGCCCGTGGCTCCTTTGATCTGCTCCATGATGGTCACGCCGTAGGCATTCTCCTTCAGCCGCCAGATCGCCAGCAGAAGGAACTCCTCGGACCGTGAAATGAATTTTTTCTCCATGGTTTCACCTATAATATATACGACGTAGTTATTATAGAAAAGGTTCACTCAGATTGGGGCTCAAACAAAAAAACGAACCACTCCCGGTTATGCCCGGCTCTTTGGCTTCGGGGTGGATCAGCCAGTCCAATAAGACTTTAGCAATTTGATGTATTTCTCACCAACCATGTACCCTATCCAATAATTCTGTACTCATAGACACATGATTCAATGCTGGAGTCAATTAGAAACATCCGGTCACCATAAATAGAAATATTGTTAAACCTGACATTCGGGAAAGAAACCTTAAATATTAGAATGCCATCCGTGTCAAAAACATCAAACTCATAGCAGTTGGTCAGACTATCTCCTTCTTCAAATGACATGAATTTATTCGGCTGTTTGAGAAAGGTCAATACCCATATTCTGTCTTTGTGGTCGACATATATACCCTTTGTTACGGATGATACTGAGGGCCAGGGAAATTCTCTTTCCAAATTTCCGCTTTTCATCAATTCGACTTTCATCACATTTTCTATCTCATAGGGTAGGGCCCTGCTAGCTGAAAAGATCATGTCGCCGTCCTGAGTATATTGGGCAACGATGTTTTGATGGGCGTAGGCCACGTACAGATTATTGCTGCTATCTGCAGCAAAATATACAATGTTGGCGTTCAGGGTTAAGTCCGGAGTCTCATACTGCTCGAATATACCGAACGAACGGATAACAGTTCCCTCTTTATTATATACTGATAATAGATTTGGTTCCCCCGAATCCATCCACAGAGAGGGATGACTTGGAAGAACCACACCTGAATCAGAGAGGATGGCCATACCAGATGTTCGATATTGTGCCCCAACACTGCTGCCAAAACGACCCATTACAGGAGGTTTGAAGCCGTCCTCATAGCTCCCATCAAGTGAGAATACAGAGACTCTCCGGCTTGCTATGTATAATTTATTTTCTTTCATCCTAATAGAAAACGGATACATTAGGTCACCGGGCCCCTGACCTGGCTGCCCGAAGGATGAAATATATTGATAATCTTTGTTATACCGTTTCACAGTACAACCTCTTCCTTCCAGAATCAGAATATCCCCATTTGGGAGCCGGGCTGCATCAACTGGATCAAACAAAATATCTTTTTCCTCTTCGCCCTCCAGGCGTCCGATTTTGCCAAGGAGCTCTATGCTTAAGCCAGAATTCTTTCCATGTTGTGCATCATGATTGTGGATATGCCGAACGCCATCGATCTCTTCTACTGTAAATAATGACGTATCAACGGATGAGTCTCTGCAGCCCACGATCAGTAATGTCAAAACCGCAACTGAAATGAGTATGGTCAAGGATCTCATAACGTCTCTCCCAATTTCCTGAATTGCATGAAACATGTGAATTTCAGGTTTATTCCATGTCATATGTATCACCTTACTATTGATGGCCCATTTAACATCCTATACTTAACGACTGAATATATTCCATCCTCATCTTGGAAATAGATGAATCCATCATCATCCAAACTCAGCCTGAACGGGCGTTTGAAGTAAAACTCTTCGCTTTCATCCGTGATCCGCATGAGCTCTTCCAGCTCCAAGATACGACCTGGATTCTTCCCCTGTGGCGTGGATGAGTTCTCAATGATCGTCTGAGATGAACCAAAAAGTGTAAGCAAACTAATGCTAACGACAAAACCCAATGCCTTTTTCATGTTCCCCTCCTGCTCAATAATTATGCAGAAATTGTGCCAGATTAGCACGCCAAGGAAAGGTGATCGATTGAAGCCGAATCTGTTCGGTTAGATCACAGGTATGTTCGTATTCGGGCAAGAACGACACAACTTTTCAATCAACTCTTTGGCTCCCAGGTGGAGTGGGTCAGAGTGGTTCAAATTTAGGAAAAACAAAGCAGCATAAGGCTCCTTGCCGATTTACCGCAGCAGGCCCTGGATCAAGGGTCGGATCTGTTCGTGGCGCTCAGGCCCCCCACCTGTCAACCTGTATTCGATCTCACCTTCTTTGTTGATGATAATATGGGTCGGATAGACTTCAGCACCAAATAGAGAGGCAATATCTCCTGCCTTAGGGACGACCTGGTATTTAAATTCCGTTGTCTTCAGGAACTTTTCTAACGCCTCCGTTTGATCCAATGCAAAGGCAATAAAAACAACATCCTTTCCTGTAAACTCATCTGTTAACTTATTGAGTCCGGGCATCTCGACACGACAGGGAGCACACCCTATAAACCAGAAATTCAATACAACGACCTTTCCCTTGAGTGTAGAAAGGTTCAGGTCCTTCCCCTCAAGTGTTTTGACATTAAAATCCGGGGCTATTTCCTTGCTGCCCCCTTTTGCCGCGGTCTGTGTGGCTGCTTTTGAAGCGAGATAATCTTCGAATCCATCAAGTCCTCTGTGCCGTTCTTTATAAATCTCTTTCAACGCATTTTTCGCTACTGCAGATCCAAGCTGGGAGGATTCTAAGAGTGACTTTTCAGCTCTTTCCAAACGCCCCAGTCCCTGCCAGACTTCAGCCTCGAGCTCAAAATATTCCGGCTTAGCTTCAGTTTGAAGAGCCAAAGCAGTCTGGATATCTGAGAGGGCCCGGCTCAAATTCCCTGTCTTGAGCCGGATCTCCGCGCTTAACTTATAACAGCGAGGCAAATATCTTTGCGTCGTAAATCCACTAATGTCATTGTAAAATCTGTATTTCCCTCGTACAAAGAAGTTCGTGGCTTCATTGATGAAAGCAGCCGCCTTTTTCAAGCTTCCACCCTTGTTCAAATGTGCCTCCGCCAAAATATAGAAGGGCATAGGATTCTGATCCTCTTCCTTTATCCAGTATTTGCAGACTTTTTCAATTGTCTTCAGCGACACTTCGTCATCAGTGACAAAAGATGCACAAGAATCGCGGGTAAACCGCGACTTTGGGCTCTTTTCGAGCAGGCTTCTTTTAAAATCCAATACTTCGTCCGGCCCCTCCCCCTTCAGTTGCTTTGAAAAGACCTGGTAATCATAGTTGCGGATTGCATACCCCGTATAGAATGACTGAGGATACTCTTCCACCATTCTTCGGATGAGTTTTCGACTGGCCGCCTCCTTATCCAGAAGAAAATATCCATAGGAAAGGGCAAAAAGGAGTTCGTCAGAACCTGAAGAAGATTGATCCTCCAGGCTGCTTATTTCCCGCTCGACAGTCTGAGTGACATTTTCCTTGTTATAGACACCCATGATAAACCATTTGTCCCGAAAGACAGCGAAGTTATCCGGATACAGCTCCCGCTCCTTATGAAAATATTCCAGATAATCTTCCTTGGGAGAATTCATCATCATCTGGTGGTTGGCTCCCCGCGGGGCTGCCCCATCTTCCTTAAACACCATGGTTACGGCCCCGGCTTTCCTGTCCATTTTTTCCAGTGTTATGAAATAGAAATTCAGGAAGGCACTACCATCTTCTACCAAGACATCACAGCAAAAAACTCCATCGGTCAATTCCATCCGAGACCAATCTTGTCTGGCCACTCCATTGCAGAAGACATAATAAGCTGTATAAACCTCATCACCGGCCAAGAAGACTGCTCCCTCTGCAGCTGGGTTATAGGTCACCCGGATTTTATCTCCCCATTTAGGATTTTCCGGCATCATCTTCGCGATCTGCCCCATGGAATTTAAGGAAAAACCAATCACACCGAGAATAAGACTTACAAAAAGGGTACTTTTTTTCATCTTCGGATCTCCACCAATACTCTGATTATGCTGCTAAATCTCTAAGTCTCAATTCTAATGAAGGTTCCCATAGAATCAGAATATATTAACGCTGATGCCATGTGAAGGGGTGACGTACACTTCGGCCTCTTCGATAACTAATTCCTCTTGCAGATCAACTATCTCATCCTTTGTATGCGTATAGATAACGCCATTCATAATCACATAAGGGTAATAACTTTAATATGCTCTATGTAAATAGTAGCCATTGTTTATTCCCGATTTCTTCCGATGCTTCTATCTTGAGTCATAATCTTGTTTCAGGAATTTTGACATTATTTATTGGGGATGCTATACATGTATTACAACAAGGAGGAAAAATGCTTGCCATCAGGCTTCCGGCTGAGATTGAAAGGCGACTTGAAGAACTTGCAAAAAAAACAGGTCGGACAAAAAGTTACTACGCCCGTCAAGCAATCCTCGAATATATGGAGGATTTGGAGGATTACTATCTTGCTGAGGAGCGCATAAAATCTTTTAGAGAGGCGAAAGCCATTCCTCTCGAGGAAATAATGAAGCGATATGGCATGGAAGATTAAGTTCCTACCAGAAGCAGAAAAAGATCTCAAACAGATTGACCCCCCTGTTGTTCGTCGCATTCTGGGATTTCTATATAACAGAATCAGACCATTAGACGATCCACGCAAGATAGGAGAGGCTCTAAAAGGACCTGAGCTTGGAAAATATTGGAAGTACAGGGTTGGGGATTACCGGATAATCTGCCAGATAAGAAAGAGAGAAATATCTATCCTTGTGGTGAGAGTGGGACACCGTAAAGATATATATCGCTAGTTTAAAGCGGATATTCCCTTTCTGTCACTTCCTATCATGAGTTCCCAATTCCTTGACAGCGACTTTATCCGTGTGTACAATTTGTACATAACGTACATCGGGGAGATGTTATCATGTCTAATACAGTTACTACGGCCGAGGCCAGAAAAAAACTTGCCGAAATCGTCAACAAGGTCGCCTATGGAAAAGAGCCGGTTGTGCTGACCCGGCGGGGCAAGGAGATTGCCGCCCTTATTTCCATGGAAGAATTGGAACTGCTTCGACTTATAGAAGATTTCATAGATATTGAAGACGCGAAAAAAGCCCTTGAAGAGCCGGGTGAAAATATCAAGGCCGAAAAGTTCTGGAAAGAACTGGGGCTGTAATCTATGAAGTATTCTGTTGAGTTCCGGCCGGCCGTATTGAAGAGTATCAAGAACCTTCCCCTGAAGGATATAAGGCGAATTAAAAAAAAGATTGATAACCTTGCTGAAAACCGGCCAGACCCGGCTGCCACCAAGATGAAGGGCAATAATTCTTTTCATAAAGTTCGATCTGGTGATTATCGGATTATCTATGAAACCTATGATGATCGGCTTGTCATCCTTGTTGTGAAAATTGGACATAGAAAAGACGTTTATAAAAGGCTTCTGTAATTCATTCTCCACTCCCTCTGCATCATCTTAAACCTGCCCCCTGTTTAGAATCCCCAGGCTCTGCTGTCAATTTGACGTTCTACTCAGATATAGGACTGGCGATCCTCACCCCACGTACGGCTCTTTCGCTTCCGTTTGGAGTGGATCAGGCTAATCAAGTTTGAGTTTAAAGCCCGGAGGCAGCAGATATATCAACTGGAATGCTCGTTCACCGTCATTGATAAAAGTTGGCGAAATAGGATTATCCGATATGTATGGGTAGTCCCCACCTCCACCGTTTCTCCTGATGCCAAGACTCCTGACCACGCCCTCAAGAACCATCTTTGGAGTAGCGTCATTTCTCATCTGAAAGCCGCTGCTTTGGATGACATCATCTTGAATAATCGCAACATAAATAGGTGGAACAACAGGCTCGACTATGTAAATCATCCCTGTTATTCCCTGTTCTGCAATACCTATATACGCCAGTAGGAATATACCCTGGGCTGCATCATTTACAGCATGAACAGCATTCTTAAAGTTTTGTATGGTTTTATTGGTCGGTTTCTGTCCGAATGCCTGTCCCTCTCTATAGCCGACCGCAATAGTATTGTTCTTATTTTTATATCTTTGTACAGTCCCGTCTCCTAAGATGTCGGGGTCTCCATCATATTGGTCTCCGCCCAAACATTTCGCAAGCACTGCAACATTAAAGTCCGAGGGAATGAGTTTCAGATAGAGGGTGATATCCATAGTCAACGCAGATGAGTTCAACCCTGATGCATCTCTCTTTAAAATCGTCTCCCCAGTTTCATTTTGGCAGAAAATATAATCCGGATTAAAGCCCGGTACTTCAACAAAGATAGAGTCGATTCTTCCATTCTCGACTCTAAACGTGCCTCCACTATCTTTCCGCTCTCCATTCAATATAACAGCTCCACCTGCTTCGCTATCATTGAATATATTAACGGAGACAGTGGTTATATTATAGAACTTGCTTGTAGGAGGCGGGTCTGGTTCTGTAGGAGATGATTTGCAGGCAGAGAATAACATGTGCAAGCAAAGGACCAGACAAGGCAGTAACACAGCTCTTACTCGGAATTTGAAGATTAGAAAGTAGGGCATAATGAAATCTCTCTAATCCGCCAGATATCCTGCCCTGTGCAATACTCGATAATTGTTTCCCTTGACCTTAACTTTGATGTTCCTGAACTTGCCGTCTGATCTATAGTCCTTGGGAGTGTAATAGAGGAGATAGTAGTTTTCTGAGGCAGTGACAGCTTTTTTAAAAATATGAGCTGGATTCATTGAACTGTCTGTTACACCACCAGTTGCCCTTGCTACTTCATAAAACGCACTGAAAATATTCATAGACCTGTCTTGCAACATTACACTTCCAGATTTTAGTCTCATGACACTAAGGCTGAAGTGCTGAGTATTAGTTAAATATAGAAAATGAGCAGTGATTGAAGAATCAGAAAAAACTTGTTTTACTCTATCTGCATCAAATGTTATGTCAAACTGGTAGTCCTCAATTTTTGCCATATATCTTTCATAATTTCCAGGGTCATAAAACTTAGGCAACACTTCTCTTTGGTAGAAAAGAAATACATGTTTTTGGCCATCAATGTCCTTCAAATATTTAGAAAAATTAAGGAGCTTAGATTCTTCAATATACCTTAACTCTCTCAACCTCCTTATTCTCATGTCATTTGTAGAATCATCTTCCCATGCTGCTCCACTAATGATTTCCCTCATGATACTTTTATATTCCATGTTGCCATTGATTGTGTCTTTTTTGAGTG
>JAUWSR010000270.1 GCA_030609975.1 Acidobacteriota bacterium
GAGGCCACTCAGACAGGGACTTACCGCGTAGAGATCTACCTGCGCGAACCGACTCCCATGACACAAGACTGTCCTTGGATCCTTTCAAATCCCATTTTCATAAGGAAGAATTAAACATGGAAAACAGTGATCCCCGTAAACTCTTGGATATTATCGATTCCTTCCCGAAACGAAAGATATTGGTCCTGGGCGACCTCATGTTGGACAGATATCTCTGGGGGCAGGTCGATCGGATCTCTCCGGAGGCACCGGTCCCGGTGGTCGAGGTTCAGAAGGAATCCATGAATCTGGGAGGCGCCGGTAATGTGTGTTTTAATCTGGTGAGTCTGGGAGCGTCCGCAGTCTTGGTAGGTGTGGTGGGAAGAGATGAAGCCGGCCAATGGATCCGTGAAAACGCGCCCGAAACCCGGGGGATCATCCAAGACGAGACTCGTAACACAACCATCAAAACCCGCATCATCGCCCACCACCAGCAGGTGGTCCGCGTGGATCAGGAAAAAAGGGAGCCGATATCCGCCAAGATCCAGGAGAAAATAGGCTCACTGCTTGAGCAGGAAGAGTACGAGGGCATGTTGATCTCGGACTACAACAAGGGACTCATCGGCCAAGCGCTGATGGCAAGAATCCTGCCCTACGCCCAGGAGGCACAGCGCCCGGTTTTTGTCGATCCTAAGGTTACAAACTTCCCCTACTACACGCCGGTAGATCTGATCACACCCAACCATCATGAAGCAGAAAGTATCGTCCATTTCCCCTGCCGCAACAATCAGGAGGCGGAACGAGCCGGACAAACGATCTTATCCCGGATCTCAACCCGCTATCTCATCCTCAAACGCGGGGAACAGGGGATGTCGGTTTTTGATACCCAAGGAGCCATCCACCACATCCCCACCATCGCTAAGGAAGTGTATGATGTCACCGGCGCCGGAGACACGGTCATCGCTACGGCTTCATTGGCACTGCTGGCAGGAGCCTCGATCCAAGAGGCTGCGCTTTTGGCCAATGCTGCCGCCGGGATTGTCGTGGGTAAACTGGGAACCGCCACTGTGACCACCGAAGAACTGAAGAAAGCCATCGCTCCATAAAATATCGCATTCATAACTAGGAAGCATCCTCATTTCCCTGATTGATGCACGCATGAATATACTCATAAGAATTTGGGGATGAAATAAGCGACATTGGAGGATTTAGCCTTAAATGATCCTTAACCCGGTTGGAGTGCAGCTGAGGTTAAAGTAGCGGGGGATATGTAAACATGCGGAGTTCCGCAGAGCCGAGAAAAACAGAGAGGAAATGGCGTTAAAAATCCGCCTGGAGCGAAGCCAGCCCCAAATTCTGGTATCATCACGGAAATAGAGATGCTATCTTGCTGATTTATTGGTTTATAGGAACGCAGTTATCGAGTATAATAGAAGTGTTTCAGGTTGTTTCGATGTTCTTATAGAATCCAGAAGTGTCAGGTAAAAACGGATGTGTGGTGTATTAGGTATTATTGGTAATAACGACGTCTTCAAGGATCTCTACCAAGGGATGCTGGCTATCCAGCACCGCGGTCAGGATTCCGCGGGGATGATCACGTATGACGGCCGCTTTCACACCAAAAAAGGTAACGGGCTGGTCAACGAGATCTTTGATGAACAGCATGCCGTTCGGCTGAAAGGCTCCGTAGGCATCGCGCATACGCGCTATCCTACCATCGGAGGGGGCCGAGGCGAAGATGCCCAGCCTTTCTTCGTGAATTCCCCTTACGGTATCATCATGGCCCACAATGGGAATGTGGTGAACTACGCCGAACTCAAAAAGACGCTTTTCGAGGATTCCCGGCGTATCTTGAACACCGACAACGATGTTGAAGCCGTCCTGAATGTGTTCGCTCAAGAATTAAATACACGCGCTTCACGGGAGCTTAGCCCCGAGGATGTCTATGCAGCCGTCAACGGGGTGTATAACAAGGTCAAGGGCAGCTATGCTGTGGTGGCCTACATCGCCGACCAAGGTTTGGTGGCATTCCGGGATCCTTATGGTATAAAACCGCTGGTCTACGGGAAACGCCGGGATGGGGTGCAGTTTTCTTATGCAGTGGGTTCTGAAAGCGTCAGCCTCAATATCATGAATTTTTCCGAGATCAAGGATATCATGCCGGGCCAGGTCCTGTTTATCGACAAACAGCGCAAGATCCACACCCGCCGCCTGGTCAACCGGCCCACAGTCCCTGTTTATTCGAGTGGGTTTATTTTGCCCGACCGGATTCATTCATCGATGAAGTCAATGTCTACAACTGCCGGATAAGATTGGGAAGCTATTTGGCGGAAGAGATCAAAAAACTGGATCTCAAGATCGATGTGGTGGTTCCTGTGCCGGACTCAGCCCGTGACGCCGCCATCGAGATCGCCCGCAACCTGCACCTCAAGTACCGGGAGGCCCTGGTAAAAAATCGCTACATCGGACGTACGTTTATCATGCCTTCAGATAAATCCCGCAAGATCTCGGTGAGACAGAAACTCAATCCCATTGCCTTGGAGTTTAAAAATAAGAACATATTGCTGGTCGATGACAGCATTGTGCGGGGTAACACTTCAGCGGCTATCATCGATATGGTTCGGGAATGCGGCGCCAAAAAAGTGTATTTCGCGTCCTACTCTCCTCCCCTTCGTTATCCCTGCGTCTACGGGATCGACATGCAGACCAACCAGGAGCTCGTAGCATCGCATTCCAGCGTGGAAGAAGTGGCCCGCAAGATCGGTGCCGACAAGGTGATCTATCAGAGTCTGGATTCGCTCAAAAAAGCCGTCCACATGGGAAATAAAAATTTGAACGAGTTCTGCAGCGCCTGTTTCGACGGTTGTTACCCCACCGGAGACATCACTCCAGAGATCCTGGATACGATCGAGAACGAACGCCGGAATCTTCAGAAAAGCCAGCTCAAACTAAACATCTGACACCACTCCGGGTGGATCAGAAGTACACACGCCAATATTCCAAAAGGTCACGGAGCGTCTGCTCCAAAGGAATGCTGGGCCGCCAACCGGTGTCTCCGCCTATCTTGCGAGCATCACCGTGCAGAGAAAGGATGTCTGCTTTCCGCATTTTCTCGGGATCGACTTCGACCGCAACCTCAATGTTGGAAAGAGACAACAGTGTGTCCAAGATCTCTTGCAAAGAAACCGCGCTCCCGGAAGCGATATTATAAACCTCTCCAACTCTGCCTTTCTCTAGGAGTGATACATAGGCCTTGACAACATCCCTCACGTCACAAAAATCCCGCCTCACAGAAATGTTTCCCACACGGACAACAGGATCGGACTTGCCCTGTTCGATGGCAACGATCTGACGGGCCCAATCCGAACAGACAAAATCCGGGCTCTGGCCGGGGCCGGTGTGGGGAAAAGCACGAGTGATGATAACCTGCAGGTTTTCAACCTCAACGTAGAATCGGGACAAAAGTTCTCCACACACCTTGCTGTAAGCATAGGGGCTGACGGCATCAACAGGATCTTCCTCACTCAGGACAATGTTCTCTCCGGCTTGTTGTGCATACACATTCGAAGAGCTCACGAACAGCATGCGGGCCTGTGGGACGAACTCCCGCGCAGCTTCAAAAACGTTTTGTGAACCCAAAAGATTGGTCTCTAGCGTCTCGGTCCGTTTTTTCCAGGAATGCCCTACATTCGAGACCGCTGCAAGATGGAAGATCCATTCCGGCTGCGCCTGTTCTATGGCTGCAGACAACCGTTCTTTGTCCCGGATATCCAGATGACAGATGTTATTGTCACACGACAAGTCCAAAGGCACCGGCTCGTGGGGAAAGGACGTGCCATACACTTCATTTTCCGGGGAATCCAACAGATGCAGTAGATGCTGCCCCACAAAACCCGAGGCCCCGGTGATAAAGATGCGTCGGGTCAAACTCTCTCTCTCCAGTAATCAAGGAGGTCCTGCAGCGACTGTTGAAAAGGGATCTGAGGGGCCCAGCCGGTCTGCTGCCGGAATTTCGAGCTGTCTGACAGAAGGATCTGCACATCCGAAGGACGCAGGCGCTTGGGATCGACCTCCACCTTGACGTCTACAGTGCTTTTTTCCAGCAGCATATCCAGGACCTCTTTTATGCTAAAGGCCGTTCCGGTCCCGATGTTGTAAACCTCCCCGGCCTCGCCTTTCTCCAGACTCAGCCAGTAGGCTCGCACCGTATCGCGCACATCTGTGAAGTCTCGTTTGGCCTCCATGTTGCCTACGTAGATCACGGGTTCACGCAGATTCTTTTCGATCTCCACGATCTGTTTGGCAAAATTCGAACAGATAAATACGTCGCCTCTTCGGGGACCGGTGTGGTTGAAGCCTCGAGTGCGGACGATGTGCATCCCATAACTTCGGAAATACTGGTACCCCAACATGTCCTGTCCTACTTTACTCACCGCATAGGGGCTGAGAGGCCGTAGAGGATTGGCCTCGCTCATGGGGACTTCATCAGGGCTCACCAATCCATATTCCTCGCTTGATCCTGCGATCTGGATGCGGGGCTTTAATCCCAGGTCCAGCACCGCCTCGAACAGGTTGATCTGGCCGATGCTGTTAATGGAAAAAGTTTCAGCCGGACACAGCCAGGAAGTAGGCACAAAACTCTGAGCGGCCAAGTGGAAGATCCGCTCGGGCTGAACGTCACCCAATACTTTTTTTAACGAGACCATATCTTTCAGGTCGCCTTCACAGAGTTGGATATCATCCAAAATATGCTGCACATTATCCATCCGGCTCCGCCAACGCACCATTCCGAAAACTTCAACCTCAGGAAATTCCTTCAGAACAAAGTCCGCCAAATGACTCCCGGCAAAGCCGGTGATGCCTGTGATCAATATTCTCATTACTATTTCCTCTCTTTATAATACTCTTTATGAAACTTCTTAAAATCTTCACTCTGATACTTGATCTTGTGCCACCACTCCGGATTCTCCTTATACCAGTAAATGGTGCTGTCCAGCCCCTCGGAAAATACTCTGGTGGGCTTCCACCCCAAGGCATGGATCTTGGAGCAATCCAGAGCATAGCGGCGATCATGTCCCAGGCGATCCTGAACATATTTGATCAGATCCGGAGTCTTCCCTAAAACCTGCACGATGCGTTCCGCCACTTCGATATTCCGGACTTCGGCATTGGCGCCCACATTATAGACCTGTCCAGCTTCGC
>JAUWSR010000245.1 GCA_030609975.1 Acidobacteriota bacterium
AGCTAGTGGTCATTGCGAGGAGCGAAGCGCTTTTGTCATTACGAGCGAACGCAGTGAGCGAAGCAACCTTATTGTGCATCGCTTAAACAATGAGGTTGCTTCGCCTCCTACGGAGGCTCACAATGACAAGAGTGTTTCGCTGTAAACAGAATTAAAAACAGACAATCCTAGGTCTTAATAGGGCCGATAACCTCTCGCCCCACAACCATTCTCTGTATGGAATTTGTGCCTTCGTAGATCTGAAGCAGCTTCGCATCCCGCATGAGTTTTTCCATGGGATAATCCTTCATGTAACCGTATCCGCCCAGAATATCTAAGGCCGTATTCGTGACACTCATGGCTACGTCTGATGCATAGAACTTGGCTATGGCTGATTCTTTCCCCACCGGAAGATCGTTATCCAGTCTCCAGGCGGCATTCCAGACTAAAAAGCGGGCTGCGCTGATCTCAGCCGCCATCTGGGCGATCTTGAAAGAGATATCCTGAAAAAGAGCGATAGGTTTCCCGAACTGAACTCGTGTCTTAGCGTATTCGATGGCGTATTCAAGAGCGGCACGAGCGACGCCCACTCCACCGGCACCCACCGGAGCACGGGTCTTGTCCAATGTCTTCATGGCGATGATGAACCCCATTCCCTCTTTGGCCAACAAATTGGAAGCCGGGATCCGCACATCCTCAAAATAGAGCTCACAGGTATTCGAAGCCCGGTGTCCCATCTTGTCTTCCTCTTTTCCAATAGTGATGCCCTTGGTTTCTCGAGGTACTATAAAAGCGCTCATGCCACGCGCTCCCTTGTCCGGATCAGTCTTCGCGAACACCACATACATGCTGGCTAGGCCTCCATTGGTTATGAAACACTTGGAACCGTTTATCACGTATTCATCCCCGACCTTTTCCGCTTTCGTTGCCAGGCCCCCCGCATCCGAACCGGCCTCTCGTTCAGTCAAACAGAAGGCTGCTAAGGAAGGCTTTTCGGTAAACGGCTGCAGAAAGGTCTTTTTCTGATCAGGCGTCCCGAAGAGGATAACGGGAGTGAACGCCAAAGAGCTCGCCATGATGGTTGTGTACATACCAGCGCATCCCCAGGCCAATTCCTCGCTGATGATGATGGTATCCATATGGCTGAGGGCGCCGCCATTATATTCCTCGGGAATTCCGCATGTGACAAATCCAACCTCAAAAGCTTTTTCTATAAAATCCCAGTGAAACTTTTCACCTTTGTCGTATTCCGCAGCACGCGGGCGCATTTCCTTCGCGGCAAATTCCCGGGCCATCTCCTGGAGTGCTATTTGCTCCTCGGTCAAACTGAAATCTATCACGGTTGCCTCCTTGGGATTATTAACTATGGCCCAGATGATATTATCTACACTTCCACTCGTCAAGCGGAATCCTGCCCCTTGAACACAATTTTTTCTCGGACAAGATGGAAGGCAGGATGATCTATCTCGAACAAGGACTTCACTAACTCCTGAATTCGGGGAGGTTTCCCACGGTTTAAAAAAATGGAAAAATAGATTTTATGAGATGCCTGATCGATCCATATCATATATTTTGAAGAATCTCCTGTTCCCAGGTCAGAGTTTATTATACGGTCTTCCGCAAATCTTAAAGCGGCAAGTCTCCCGTCTGTGCCTTCAGGATAATTGCCGGTTAGTGTTTTCTGAAAAGCCGTATCAGAAAAAGACAATGAATAGACCAAACATTCCAACTGCTCATTCAAACTCCCGGCGGCCTTATCTACTTTCATAAACTTTAACGCCTTTACGCCGGGCGGAAGTTTCTCGTTGAGGGCTGACAAGAACTCATCTGGCTCAAAATCAAATCGGGACTTGAACTCCATGAGCTCTTCTTTTCCTTCCATTCCCAAGGCCAAGGCAGGGATAAAACTCAGGAGCATTTTAGGGTGGTATCCTTGGGAAAATTCTGTGCTTATACCGGCTCTCCGGATCCCCCGCTGCAGAATGAGCGATAGCTCGATGTGGGAAGTATACCTGGCATCCCCGGTTTTAGCATAGGTCAAGCGATAACGATGGATTGTCTCTGTGGGTTGCCCGATCTGGTGCCAAACCCCCTCCAACTTCTCCTGGTCCCTATCAGAGATGTCCTCAGATCGATATCCGAAGTCACATCCCTGACAATCTTTGCACATTTCAGGAGCGCAGGGAGGGCTGCATTTTTCTGCCAAGGCCAGATCCAATTCCGAAAGAAGATGGGATTTTTTTAAGCCTGTGCTAATAAAATCCCAGGGCAACACGGATTTACGGTCGATAGCTGCGAGATATTGGCGATAATCCAATCTGTTTTTCTGAAAAGCATTTTCCCAGAGGGAAAAGTCAAAGCTGTCTTTCCAGCTGTCAAAACGTGCCCCTGCCTGCCAGGCCGTTATCAGAACCGGCGTCAGACGCCGGTCCCCCCTGGAGAAAACCGCTTCGAGCACCGAGTTTTTAAGCCCATGTTCCTTAAAATGGACAAAGCGATATTTTCTTAGACGGGATTTAAGATACCTATGCTTCGCGTCTAACTCATCCTCTGCAGTCATGGCAACCCACTGAAAAGGAGTGTGAGGCTTGGGTATAAAGGATGCCACACTCAGGTTTATCTGTGGGGATTTTTTGAGGATTCTGTAGCCAATGCGGATGATCTCCTCAACCAAAGATACGATTCCCTGGATATCCTCCGGCTTCTCGGTAGGAAGCCCCAGCATAAAATACAATTTAATTTTCCGCCAACCATGGGAAAAGGCATTCTCCACAGCCTCCCAAATATCCTCATCGCTCAGATGTTTATTGATAACCCGGCGCAGTCTATCTGTGCCTGCTTCAGGAACAAGCGTAAATCCTGTTTTTCGGACCCGGATTATATTTTCCGCAATCTCTTTCGTTAAAGCTTTGGGCCGTAAGGATGAGAGTGAGAGTGCGACTTTACGTGAGTCCAGATGCTGCATCAGGTCCAAGATCACCTCAGGAAGACAGGGATAATCTCCTACGGAAAGAGCGGATAAGGAAACATCCTCATAACCTGTATTCGCTACACTCCTCAAGATCGTTTGCTTGACAGCCTGCGGGCTTTTTGACCTTACTGGAAAATAGAGCTGTCGCGCTTGACAGAAACGGCAGTTTTGGGGGCTACCCCGTGCGACTTCCATGCTGACTCGGTCAAAGATGATCTGGATATTGGGCACAAGGATGTCCTCTGGAAAAGGCACATCTTCAAAGGGAAATAACACCCGCTTCTGGACGGACCCGGTGGTGAGTGAAGGCACATAGACCCCCTTTACCTCAGAAAGGTCTTTCAACCTCCGCTCCTTGGGCACGTCTTGGCTTTTAAATTCTTGCAGTGCTGCTGCGATCTCTAAAAAGGCTTGCTCTCCATCGCCGATCAAAAACAGGTCAAAGAGTGGGGCTACCGGTTCGGGGTTGAAGGCCGCAGGTCCTCCTCCTATCACTAACGGATATGACAGATCTCGATCTGCCGCAAGGAAAGGGATTTTGCCTAGACTCAGGATGGTGAGGATGTTGCTAAAATTCAGTTCATACAACAGCGAAAAACCCAGAACATCGAAGTTAGTCAGGGGAATCTTGTTTTCCAGCGAAAAAAGCGGATAATTCTTCCGACGCAGTTCGGCTTCAAAGTCAGGCCATGGGGCAAAAACTCTCTCTGCCAAATATTTCGGGTGACTATTGAGCAGGTGGTAAAGGATCTTTTGCCCCAGATAGGACATCCCCACTTCGTAGAGATCGGGAAACGCCAGGGCGATCTTCAGATCTACTGTTGCAGGATCTTTTTTTACAGCATTCCATTCTCCTCCCACATACCGACCCGGCTTCTGGACGTTCTCTAGGAGATCAGTGAGGACAGTTTTACACATTGACAAAACGACGCATTTTCACATTGATGACTAAAGAGACTGCAAAATAATTCGTGAGCAGCGAAGATCCGCCATAACTCAGAAGTGGCAGGGGTATTCCTGCTACCGGGAACAGACCGATGGTCATCAAAACATTTATGAAGAACTGACATGCGATCAACATGGCTACCATATAGATGAGGTATACTCCGGTACGATCCCGGGCTTTCTCCACAGATAAAAAAAGGCGCGCTAAAAATAGGAAATAAAAAAAAGAAATGAAGACAACTCCAATAAAACCAAACTCCTCACCTATAACCGAAAATATAAAATCCGTGTGTCTGGCCGGCAAAAAACGCAGCTGGCTTTGGCTGCCCTTTTTATAGCCTTTCCCCAGAAAACCTCCCGAGCCCACCGCGATCTTGGACTGGAGGATGTGATAACCTGATCCCAGAGGATCCTGTTCAGGATTCAGAAGAGTGATCACCCTTTGTTTCTGGTAATCTTTTAGCGCAAAATTCCAGCCGGCGATACCGAGGATAAGAGCTAAGATCACAAAGACGATCACGATCTTCCGATTCAATCCCGCCAATAAAAGTGCAGCTAAAAATATCGGCACATAGCTCAAAGCCGTACCCAAATCCGGCTGCAAGCTGATCAGTAACATCGGAGCAAAAACAACGACACTGCTCAGTATGCCCTCACTGCTTGAAAGCTGTGCCTTTTTGTGTCTGGAAAAGATGAGGGCCATCAGCAGGATGACCGCAATTTTTGTGATCTCGGATGGCTGGATCTGAAAGAAAGGGAGTTGAAACCAACTCTTGGCCCCGGATATGATCCTACCGAAAACCAGCACTCCCAACAATAAGACCATGCAAAAAGTATAAAAATACAACGAATAGGTGATCACGACATTGTAATCGATGGTCAGAAGCAGCAATAAAGCCAACAGCCCGACAGCGATCCAGAATAACTGACGAAGATGAAAGTTACCCGGGATATAATGAGAGCTGCTGTAAATAACGGCCACTCCGATCAGGGAATTGATCAACAAAAGCAGGATCAAGGCCCAATCGATGTGATGTATCAGAGTTCTACTGATCATACGATTGACGATAGAGAGCAAACATTTCGCGGGCGATCGGAGCCGCGGTGGTGCCTCCCATTCCTCCAAATTCCACAATAACCGTGACCACAATTTCAGGATTGTCTCGAGGAGCAAAACCAGAGAACCAGGAATGAGTGGCGATCTTCTGTCCAGCCTGCTCCAGGCGTTCTGCAGTCTCTCTGCTGACCACTTGCGTAGATCCGGTTTTTCCGCAGACATCAAAGCCCGACACACGTGCGGCCCGCGCTGTGCCTTCCTGATTGACGCACAGCCACATGCCTCGGACCACCTTTTCCACTAAGGCAGGATCCAGGCCGGTCTGCCGTTCACCACTTATCTGAGATTGGGATAAGATCAAGTGGGGACGAACAATTTTTCCCCGAGATGCAACAGCCGCAGTCATAACCGCGGTCTGTAGAGGTGTCACTAACAAGGGACCTTGTCCGATAGAGACGGAGATGGTCTCCCCAGGATACCAAGGCGCATTGCGGGCGCGTCTTTTCCACTCGGGATCAGGGACCAATCCGGCTTTTTCTCCGTACAAATCTATTCCGGTCGGTGAGCCCAGGCCGAACTTTCGGGAATAACGAGCGATCTCCTCAATACCCAGTCGCACACCCAACTGATAAAAGTAGACATTGCAGGAATGCTGAATACCTTGATAGAGATCCATGCGGCCATGTCCAGGTTTGAACCAACATGAGAAGGGGTGGTTGTAGATACGAACAGATCCTGAGCAATAAAACGTTGTCTGATCACTGATCAATCTCAAATCTAAAGCGGCCAATGCCATCACGAGCTTAAAAACTGAACCTGGAGAGTACAATCCCCGGATAGCACGGTTTTCCAAAGGATGATCCGGATTATTCACAAACTCG
>JAUWSR010000093.1 GCA_030609975.1 Acidobacteriota bacterium
ATCCGTTTTAATTCCAGCGCTTTCTGCTTGACCTGATCTTCGGGCAGATCGCGCGGTGCCTCGAACCGATCACGGATCTTGCCATTAACCTGGACCACGATCGTGACTTTCTCTTCCCTGGCCAGAGCCGCATCAGCCTCAGGCCAGGCGCTCAGGGAAGCCAAGGATTCAAATCCCATCCTCTCCCTCAGTTCTTCGCTGAGGAAAGGGGCAAAAGGGGAAAGTAGAAGCAGGAGCGTTCCCATGGCTTCTCTCATCAGCCTACGGCCTACTGGATCCGTCTTCAAGGCTTCGCTATCTTTTTTCAGCTGGTTGAAAAACTCCATAAGCGAGCTGACCGCTGTATTCAGATGGTACCGTTTTTCAATATCATCGGTAACTTTTTTGATGGTTTGGTGCATTTTGACCAAGAGGGGGGCCGGACTTTCCGCAGTCGAATCGGCAGGGATTTCATCCGATGGGGCGAACACGTCTGTATTCTTCTGAAAAAACCTCCAAAGCCGATTTAGAAAGCGATAGGTACCTTCAATGCCTTTGTCATCCCAATCAAATTCCTTCTCCGGAGGAGATGCAAACAGCATGAACAATCGCAGGGCATCAGAACCGTACTGTGCGATCATCTCGTCCGGATCAACAACATTGCCCTTGGACTTGGACATTTTCACCCCGTCCTTGATCACCATACCTTGAGGCAGATAATGTGGAAACGGTTCATCGATCTCAGTCAGGCCCAGGTCCCGCAGGATTTTGCAGAAGAAGCGCGCATAGATCAGGTGGAGGATGGCATGTTCGACACCTCCGACATAGATGTTGACCGGCATCCAGTGTCGAACAGGTTCGGACAGGAACGGGAGCTCCATTGCTTGAGGAGAGCAGTAACGAAAATAATACCACGACGAGTCGAAGAAGGTATCCATGGTATCGGTTTCTCGTCGAGCCTCGCCTTGGCATTGGGGACAGGTCGTATTCACAAAGCTTTCAGAGGTCTCCAGCGGAGATCCCTCCTCTCCCCGAAACTCCACCTCTTCAGGCAGAGTCACAGGCAGGTCATCATAAGGAACCGCCACAACTCCACAGCTATCACAGTAGATGACCGGAATGGGGGTTCCCCAATATCTTTGGCGGGAAATACCCCAGTCGCGCAGTCGGTAAAGAGTCTGCTCCCAACCGAATTTTTTTTCCTGGGCATACGCCGCCATCTGTGTCATCGCCTCCTGCGATTTTAAGCCGGAGAAGGGACCGGAATTGACCACCGTTCCATAGGCTTCGAACAATCCGGTCCTTTTTTCCTCAGGGGTTTCTTCAGTAGGAACGATGACCTCCTGGATAACCAATCCATACTTTTGCGCGAATTCAAAGTCTCTTTGGTCATGAGCGGGCACCGCCATGATGGCTCCGGTTCCATATTCCATGAGGACATAATTGGCCACCCAGACAGGCATCTCTTGTTGCGTAAAAGGATTGATGGCTTTTTTACCGGTATCGATGCCTTCCTTCTCCAACTCGCCCGGTTCACTTCGTTGGTTAAGGTCGGCGGAACGCTTTGTGATCCAGGATCTTATCTTTTCCCGGTCGGCCGCCTCGGTGACTAAACGGTCGGTAAGGGGATGTTCCGGTGAAAGCACCATAAAGGTGGCGCCATAAATGGTGTCGATCCGTGTCGTGAAAACCTCGATGCCGCCCTCAAGCTCAGCCAAGGGGAAGGTCACCTGAGCTCCGGTGCTCCTCCCGATCCAGTTTTTTTGCATGGTAAGCACATGTTCCGGCCATTTCTGGAGCTGATCCAAGCCGTCCAGGAGTTCTTGGGCATAATCCGTGATCTTGAGATACCACTGCTCCATCTTCTTGAAGCCGACACTGGAATCACAACGCCAGCACAGATCATTGATCACCTGTTCATTGGCCAGAACCGTTTGGCAATGAGGGCACCAGTTGACAACGCTCTCTTTGCGAAAGGCCAGGCCCTTTTCGTAAAGTTTTAAAAAGATCCACTGATTCCACTTGTAGTAATCGGGAAGGCAGGTGTTCACCTCCCGAGTCCAGTCATAGCTAAGCCCGAGCTTTTTAAGCTGGCTTTTCATGTTCTCGATATTGTCGAGAGTCCACTTGCGAGGATGCACCCCTTGTTCGATGGCCGCGTTCTCGGCCGGCATTCCAAAAGCGTCCCAGCCGATAGGATGAAGGACGTTGTATCCTTTCATGATCTTAAACCGTGCGATCACATCCACGATCGAATAATTCCTCACATGTCCCATATGGATACGGCCGGAGGGATAAGGATACATCTCCAGACAATAATACTTCGTTTTCACAGCATCTTCCTGGACGGTAAAGACCTCTCTATCCGTCCAGATACGCTGCCACTTTTCTTCGATTCTCCGAAAATCGTATGCTTCCGTCATATTGATTGAACCAACCTCATAAAATTCAATCCTAAATATTAGGTGCATCCCCGCCAATTGTCAACTTTAAGCAAGAATCCCCAAATTAAAGCTAAACAATCCGCCGCTGCCAGATCTCAGGTAGATTAATGCATCTTGAGGTTGGGATATTCTAAATGACATGATAAAATAAAGGTATGCAGTTTTTCTTCGTACACGACCACCGCCAGAATTTCCGGTTTTTCTCTTCAGAACCTCTGCACGATATCCCGGTGGAGTTCTCACGATGGAAAAAGCTGTGGACAACAGCCAAACAAAGGCTCCTGCTCCTACCTCCCAGAATCCTCAGACAGGAGCAGGCCTTCCAGAACATTGCTAAGCTCCAGGAGAAAAACATCTCCATACATTATGCTGAACATTTGGGCGACAAAAAAATCCGCAGAAGATTTTTCTTCTACCTCCAGAAACAAAAAACCAAACATATCCTTCTGCTATCTGGAGAGACCATACTTTTACCTGTAAGTGGATTGCTGTCCTTGCTTCCCGGGCCTAATGTGTTTTTCGGAGTTTTGGCCTTGCTTTTGTACACACACTGGCAAGCGTTAAGGGGTATCCGGAGTCTTTCAAAAATGGAATACAATTTTTTGCCTTCCCGCCCTTTATCGGAATGGAACGATGTGCTAAGCGCTCAAAGACAATCCGAATACAAAGAGGTATTGGAAAGAATAGAGATCGCACATCATATCACCAACCTGACTAAGATTTTGTACAAATAATTTCAGAATTCTCCTGCCATAAACAATCCAGGGGAATTTCCCTGATCAAGTAAAAATTTGACAAAGGCCGAGTTTTATTCTATCTATTAATTACAATGTCGCTAACTCTGAACCAGTTCCTCTTCCTTATTCTGACTTTTGCGGCTGTGGTGGCCGGCGCCTTCCTGACAATGTTTTTAGCCCAACTGCGCAAAACCGCTAAAGAGGGAGAAAAGACTCTTATCGAGGTCCGGTCTCTGGTGAGCAATCTCAACGCCACCAACCGGCAGATCAACGAAAAGATCGAAAACCTGGGGGAAGTCGTGGAAGCCAGCAAAAAAGCTGCCGTGACCCTCTCAGAGGCCTCAATGCTGCTCTCCACTCGATTTATCCGCCCGGCATCCAAGTATTGGCCTATCCTGTTCCCGCTTTTCCGCCTGGGGTTGCGACTATTGAAAAAGAAAAAGGAGGTTAAAAATGGACGATAGATGTTCGACTGCTGTAGAAGTGACTCTCTCATTCCTGGTCGGTGCTGCTGCAGGCTTTGTATTGGGAGTGTTATTCGCTCCTGCCAGCGGATCTGATACCCGAAAAAAAATCGGGGACAGCGCCGTAAAAACAGGCGAAAAAGCCACGGAAAGCTACGACAAGATCGCCAAAGAGGCGGAAAAAGGCATTCAGATGGTCAAGGAAAAAACTACAGAAGGTGTCACGACCATCAAGGATTTCGTGGACAAAAAGAAAGACGAGATCGCCAAAAAAATTCCGGCTCTCGCCAAAGAAGAGGAAGCCAAGTAACAATCCTGTTCTAAGTTGCAGTTATCGTTCGGATTTTTACCGGGTTCTTTGTAGGGATCATTGTCTCAATGGTCCAACCATATTATTATATACGAATCTAAAAAACGCGATTTTCTAACGTTTAACGAAAACAAAATATGAATTTATATTATCCTGGATTTTTCACGAGTTGACATTGGGATAGGTCAGTAAAATTAAGGAGTATTGAATGGCAGCAAAAATCACAGAGATCAAGCCCCTAGAGATCCTCGATTCACGCGGCAACCCTACCCTGCGCACTCAGGTCCGTTTGGATTCCGGCACGACGGGGAAGGCTTCGGTCCCATCAGGAGCATCGACGGGAAAACGCGAAGCGCTGGAATTGAGAGACAGCGAACCCTCCCGTTACCTCGGTAAAGGTGTGCGCAAAGCTGTTGCCAACGTGACAGATATCATCGCCCCCCATGTGATAGGGATGGATGTCGCGGCCCAGGCAGAGATCGACCGAAAAATGCTCGAACTGGATGGCACCCCGTCCAAAAGCGAACTGGGCGCTAATGCCATCCTCTCCGTTTCCATGGCTGTTGCCGTTGCCGCGGCTGAAGATCAAGGGATGCCACTTTTTGACTATTTAGGCCAGCGGGATGGTTATATGCTGCCTGCTCCCATGTGCAATATTTTGAACGGCGGCGCTCACGCAGACAACAACGTTGATATCCAAGAATTCATGATCGTACCCACAGGAGCAAAGCGGTTCTCAGAAGCCATTCGTATGGCGGCCGAGGTTTTTCACCATCTTAAACAAACCCTCAAATCCAAAGGATACAACACCTCTGTTGGAGATGAAGGCGGTTTTGCTCCCAATCTGAAAGCCAATGAGGAAGCCTTGGATGTGATCATGACCAGTATCGAAAAAGCGGGATATCAGCCGGGAAAAGATATTTACCTGGCACTTGACGTGGCCGCCTCCGAATTCTATCAAGATAAGACTTATGTTTTTAAGAAATCGGACGGCTCTCGCAGAGATATCGATCAGATGGTCGCTTTTTACCAGACTCTTGTGGACGCCTACCCCATCATTTCCATCGAAGATGGATTCTCGGAAGACGATTGGGAAGGATGGAAAGTCCTCACTCAGGCTTTAGGGAAACGCATCCAGATCGTAGGAGACGATATCTTCGTGACCAACCCAACGATCCTTAAGCGAGGCATCGATCAGGGGATAGGGAATGCCATCCTGATCAAGCTCAACCAGATTGGAACTCTGTCTGAAACCATCGAAACCATCCGTTATGCCCACGCGCACGATTACGCGTGTGTGATCTCCCATCGTTCAGGAGAAACTTCGGATACCTTTATAGCCGATCTGAGCGTGGCCTTGAACACCGGTCAGATCAAAACCGGGTCTTTGAGCCGGAGTGACCGAGTGTCCAAGTACAATCGTCTCTTAGAGATCGAAGCCCTATTGACAGACCAGGCCCATTACGCCGGAGCCCAAGCATTTTCCAAGTATATCCGCTAATTAGGCAGGGAATGAGTAAAACCAGGAAAGATAAATTCACGACCCATTCCGGAAACGAAGTAAAAACGATATACAGTCACGAAGACCGATCCGGCTTCGATCCCGCGCAAGACTTGGGAAAACCCGGAGAATTTCCCTTCACCCGTGGGATATATCCGAACATGTACCGGGGAAAATTCTGGACCATGCGTCAGTATGCTGGATTTGGATCCGCTAAAGAGTCAAATCAAAGATACCGGTACCTCCTCGAACAAGGACAGACCGGACTCAGTGTGGCCTTTGATCTACCTACGCAGCTAGGGCTGGATTCCGATCATCCTCAATCCCAGGGTGAAGTGGGCAAGGTGGGAGTGGCCATCGACACCATTGAGGACATGGAGGATCTTTTTGCAGGCATCCCTCTGGATTCTGTGTCCGTATCTATGACTATTAACGCAACAGCTGCTGTTATCCTGGCAATGTATCTGGTTCTGGCGGAGCGGCGCGGCATTGCCTGGTCTCAATTGAATGGAACCATCCAAAACGATGTGCTCAAGGAATATGTTGCCCGGGGAACCTATATCTATCCGCCGCAGCCTTCTCTCAGGATCATCACCGACATTCTGGGATTTTGTCACAAAGAAGTCCCGAATTGGAATACCATGAGCATCAGCGGTTACCATATCCGCGAAGCCGGCGCCACGGCTGTTCAAGAGCTTGCCTTCACGTTCGCCAACGCTCTAGCATATGTACAGGCCGCCCAGGAGACAGGCTTGGATGTAGACGCGTTCGCTCCGCGTCTCTCCTTTTTCCTGGCTTCCCATAATCATTTCCTGGAAGAGGTCGCTAAGTTCCGGGCCGCCCGCCGCATCTGGGCCAAGCTTATGCGTGATCGCCTTGGGGCCACAGATCCCAAGTCGTGGAAATTTCGTTTCCACACTCAGACAAGCGGTATGACTTTAGTCGCACAGGAACCCGATAACAATGTGGTTCGTGTTGCCCTGCAAGCGCTCGCCAGTATTTTGGGTGGGACCCAATCGCTCCACACAAATTCCCGTGATGAAGCGCTAGCCTTGCCCAGCGAAGAATCAGCGCATATCGCACTCCGCACCCAGCAGGTCATCGCTTATGAAAGTGGAGCGGCGGATACTGTCGACCCTCTTGGTGGGGCCTACTGCATAGAAAGCCTGACAGATCAGATCGAAGAACAGGTCATGTCTTACCTCCAGAAGATCCAAGACATGGGCGGTGCCCTCAAGGCCATCGACAAGGGCTTCATCCAGAAAGAGATCCAGGACAGCGCTTACGAATACCAAAAACAGATCGAAACAAAGGAACGGCTCATTGTGGGAGCGAACATATTGAATCAAGGTCAAGGAAAAACTCCCTTCGAACTTTATTATCCTCCGGAAATAATCGAGAAGGACCAGGTAGCTCATTTGTTTGATTTGAAGACATCCCGTGACAAGCAAACCGTCGACGAACGGCTCAACGCCTTGGGGACCGTTCTTCAGTCCGGGAAGAACGTAATGCCCGCCATTGTTGCTGCGGTGCGCATAAAAGCCACCTTGGGCGAAATCTCGGATGTAATGCGAGATGTTTTCGGAACCTACACTGAAAATATCAACTGAATAATCCAGGCCGGTTACTGAGAATATCTTTCTTTCTCCAGCGTCAGATGTACAGGAAGTTCTTTTGAAGGAGAGCTGGATGACGAGTTTGAGTTTTAGAACGAATATGATGTACCATAGAATCATGTTGATCCGCCTGATGGTGAAGTTTGTCGGTCTATTCATGCTGGCAGCCTGTTCATTGTCTTTCACTCACGCCGCAGACAAGACCCTCTCCTCCCTCATCGACAAAAAGATCGAAAAACACCTGCCGGAAATAATCAGGATCCGCAGGTTTCTGCACATGAATCCCGAGTTGGGCAACCGTGAGTTCGAAACATCAAAACTGGTGGCTTCAAAGCTTCTCTCCCAGGGATTAGAAGTAAAAAGCGGAATTGCAAAAACCGGGGTCATCGGGATCCTGCAAGGCGATCAGGCCGGATTTTCCATCGGATTCAGAGCGGACATGGATGCCCTCCCCATCCAGGAAAATAGTCAGACCCCCTATGCATCCCTCAATCCCGGTGTGATGCATGCATGCGGACATGATATCCACACCTCTATCGCGCTGGGTACAGCCATGGTCCTTTCCAGTCTGAGGGATCACATCAATGGAAGTATCAAGTTCATATTCCAGCCTGCCGAGGAAGGCCCTCCCGCAGGAGAAGAGGGCGGGGCCTCACTTATGATCAAAGAAGGGGTTTTGGCAGATCCTGATATCAAGGCTATTTTCGGACTGCATGTTTGGCCGGAGATCGATGTCGGACAGGTCCGTTTTTCCTCGGGCCCGGTTCTTGCAAGTGCCGACAGTTTTGAGATCTCGCTCCATGGAAAAAGTTCTCATGGGGCCCGGCCGCATGAAGGTGTAGATGCCATCTTCCTGTCTTCACAGATCATAGTCGCCATCCACTCCACCATGAGCCGCACTGTCGACCCCATGGATCCCGCCGTTGTTTCCATAGGGAAGATCCAGGGTGGAATCCGCTCCAATATCATCGCGGACGAGGTTCATTTGGCGGGAACCGTCCGGACTTTGACAGAAGCCAACCGAACCAGGATCCAGAACCTCATCGAAAACATCACTCGCGGCTTCACCCAACCCTTTGGTGCCAGCTATGATTTCAGCTACCGCCGCGGTTCCCCACCGGTATACAATCACCCAGGGCTGGCAGAGGTCATGCGGCCAACGCTAGAGCAAGTCCTGGGGAAAGCCAATGTTCTGAACCTCCCTCCCCAGATGGTGGCTGAAGATTTCTCAGAATTCTGTCAAAAGATCCCTGGATTCTATTTTATGCTGGGTGTAAAAAACCCTTCTCAAAAAAGCATGCCCCCGCTGCACAGCCCCGATTTCAATCCCGATGAGCGCAGTATTGCTGTAGGCATAAAGATCGTCTCCCACCTGCTCTTAGATTGCCTGGCACACCGTAACAGCTTCAAATCTGAAATCTACTGAGTTCGGGAACCATGGCTTTCCCCCTGCTGTTTGTCGTTCTGTGTCTTTCCCTTGGGATCCTATTTGCCTCAAGTGTATCTCTTCCCCTGTGCGTCCTGGTGGCGGCTATGTTTTTAAGCCTGATTGGAGCCTGGATGTCTTTGGCAAGGCATAAGAATCTAATACTCACTTTAACGAGCCTGCTGCTTTCCTGTTTTTTCTTGGGAGGAGGCCTCTTTACTTTAAGCGACTCTCGCTATAAGACAAACGCTCTCACCATCATTGAAACCAGAGAGTACATTGACTTTCAGGGAAGGCTCTATAAAACCCCAACATCCGGTTTGGACCGGCAATTCCTGTTTCTCAAGGTGGAGAAGATCTTTCGAGAGGGGCGGTCAGAGAACATGGATGGGCGGCTGCGCATCTCCTTGCTGCCATCATCCCAACTCAAAAACAGCCCTGAACTCTCCCCAGGAGACAGGATCCGTGTGTCGGCACGAATCAGCGCTAGAGGAGGCACCTCAAATTTTCAGGGTAACCGAGCAAATTTTAGTTTCAGAGCGGAGAGGATTCACGCTTCGGCTTTCACAAAATCTGCTTTGCTCATCAAAAAATTGTCCTCGGGATCCCCTTTCTCGCCTATGCGGCTCATGGCGAGGTTGCGAAAGCAGCTGCAAAAACAGATCGAAGCCCACTTCTGGTCTTCGTCCCGAAACCAAATTTCTGAACAAGGTGCAGTGATGGAAGCCCTTCTGCTCGGGCAGAGAGGTCGTTTGGATCCCAAGGTCCTTCGCTCCCTTCAGAATTCGGGTCTCTATCATCTTCTGGCTATATCCGGAGCTCATGTCGCCATTTTATGTCTCTTCCTCTTTCAGCTTTTAAAGGTTCTGCGAGTTCCAAAAAGAATCGCATATCTTTTCCTGATGGTCTTTTTAGTTTTTTACACTTTCTTAGTGGAAGCAAGACCTTCAGTTTTTCGAGCGGCCTTAATGACAGTGATGTATTTACTGGGAAAACTGCTCTGGAAGGACAGCAATCATCTCAACTCCATCTCTCTGAGTGCCTTGGTCCTCCTGGTTCTCAATCCCTTCAATCTTTTTACCTTAGGCTTTCAACTCACCTTTGTTGCAACTCTCTCCATCCTCCTTTTTTTCCCAAGGGTGGTCAAAAAGCTTCCTCGTTTCCCTTTCCGGTTAGGAGAGGTGTTTGCAGTAACCCTTACCGCACAGGCGGGCGTTCTGCCCCTGATCGCCGCAAATTTCAACAGGGTCGTTCTTTCCTCCCTCATCCTCAACTTTGTCGCGCTTCCCCTTTTATTTATTATCATGGCCGGAGGCTTTTTTTTTCTGCCTCTTTCTTTCCTTAGTGCTGTCCTGGCCGGTCTTTGGTCACAAGGAATGGCATTCTGCATCGACTTGCTGTTAGCGGTTGCCGGCATATCTTCGGGGGCAATGGCATGCCTATCCTACCGGATTCCCACTCCTCATCTCTGGACATGCCTCGGCTATTTTCTTTCCGGACTGCTGCTGCTGGCACCTCCCCGATACAAAAAGCCCAAAGTTTTTATCGCCTGCTTCTTTCTCATTTTTTTAGGAATTCTGCTATCCTATCCCTTTCCATCCTCTTCCAAGTTTCTCAAAGTGACATTTATAGACGTGGGCCAAGGAGATTCCATCTTGGTGGAATTTCCAGGCCAAAAAAAAATGCTGATCGATGGTGGCGGCAGCAGCTATGGATCTTTCGATGTCGGTGAATACATTGTATCCCCATTCCTCTGGAGAAAAGGTATCAAAAGGATAGATTACCTGGTCTCGACTCATCCGCATCCCGATCACATGCGTGGTTTACTGGCCGTTATGAAAAACTTCAAGATCAATGAATATTGTGAGGCCCTCAGCTACCCGGAAGATCCACATTACATTGAGGCGATGCAGACCTTGCCACAGGATACATTCAAGCGCAAGCTGTTCCGAGGGGATGTGCTCAACTTGGATGGAATATGGATCGAAGCCCTAAATCCCCAATCTTCGCCGGCACCCGACTCCGCCCACAGCAACAATTTCTCCCTGGTTCTGCGCATCAGTGACCACCGGACAGCATTTTTATTGACCGGTGATATTGAGGCATCAGCGGAACAAGAGATCTTATCCGGGGCACATCCCCCTCAGGCTGCTGTTCTAAAAGCACCTCACCACGGAAGCAATTCCTCCAGTTCACTGGAATTCCTTCAAGCCGTTTCTCCTCAATTCCTGGTGATCTCGGTAGGAAAATACAACCGGTACAACTTCCCGCACTCCCTGGTACTAGAACGTTATGCTTCGATCGGGGCCAAGGTTTATCGTACAGACCACCAGGGAGCTATTGAGATCACCTCCGGGCCCAACGGATGTACCATCCGCACCTCCCGAAAATAAGGCTCGGATTTGACTTATCTTGTGTCGGTTTTTATATTATGAAAAGCATGAAGATATTAAAACTGACCACGACCCTGATTTTACCGCTGCTGTGTGTGGGACTTCTCCAAGCCCAAAGCCTGACCGAGCTGGATAAAAAAGAAAAAGAGAGAAGGGCAAAGCTCCATGGAAAAAAGAGCATTGTCGTCACCAACGCAGATCTGAATAAAATGGATTTCAAACCGGGATTGATCTCCCGGCCGCTGCTTGAACGGGAGATCTCCACAACCGAAGGACAGGCAAGCTCCCCCTCTGCCAAAGTCAAGAAACCCCCTCAAACCAAGTTAGCACCCCATGTTGACAATATCGATCAGAAAGAAGCTGAGGCCGCGGTTATCGATCTCGAAGAGAAGTGGAAACGGGCCAATGACACGGTAGGATTCCTGAATCTCAAGCTGGGGAGTCTCTGGCAGCAGTATTACTCCGGGGCAGCGGTTTGCTTGGATCTGCTTCAGGGCCGGATC
>JAUWSR010000110.1 GCA_030609975.1 Acidobacteriota bacterium
ACTATCGGTGTTTGCATTAATCTGGATGGGACTCCGCCTTACTCAGCAGGACCGTGCCTTGGAAGCACAGCAGCTCGAAGAAAGACGTGACACTGCAGCAGACCGTGTCGTCACTGCTTTGGAACAAACACTGGCAAATGCAGAACGGATACTTGTAGATCCTCAGGTTGAAGACACGTCCGCTATTGCAGAAGATTTTGTTAAAGTTTTTTGGGATTCCGAGGAAATAAGAACCTGGCCGGAAAATGCCCTCCTTTACTATCCGTTCGTTCCTGTAAGCGGCGAGGCATCTTCCCAACTTTTTCAATGTGTCGAAAGAGCTGAATTTCAGAATAATGACTATAGTCGAGCGATTAACCTCTTAGGCCCGTTAACGAGATCAAGGGATCCAGTAATCCAAGCTGCAGCAAAACTTAGGTTGGCTCGAAATTATATAAAAGCCAGTCGTTTGAACGATGCCCTCGCAACTTATGATGAATTGGCAGGTCAAACAGCTACTACTTCCCTATCGATTTCAGGCGTTCCCATTGATCTTGTTGCCAAGAGTGCCCGCTGTTCTCTCCTTAAAAACCTGGACGACCGGGAACAGCTAAGGTTTGAAGCAGAAGGCCTGTATGACGCTTTAAAGAACCGAAAGTGGCGTCTTGACCGCGCTTCTTTTCTTTTCTACATCGAACAGGCTAAGGAGTGGCTAAATTCTGAGCCGGAATCCGACATGAGGCCTTATGCCCTCGCTGAAGCGGTGGTCTGGCTTTGGGAAAATGAGCAGGACCAAGAGGGCATCAATCAGAACGAAATCGGACGCAGATCTCTGCGTATTCACGAGCAATCGATAACAATTCTCTGGCAAGGCTTGAATGATGGTATCACAGCTATTGTGGCAGGGCCTCATTACCAACAAAGTCAATGGTATACGCCGATTTTTTCAAGCGCTGATTTCAGATCTGTTAATGTTTGTATACGTGATATGGAGAGCAGCCTTATATATGGTCAAGATCCAGCAAATGATACTCCTGTCTCATCCCGCTCAGCCTTAATATCCGGATTGCCCTGGAGTATCTCGCTCTATAATGCCAACTTGCAATCGGAATTGAGTCAGTTTGCACAACGTCGGCGTCTCATGTTTGCAGGTTTAGGAATTCTGGCGCTTTTAGTTATTGCTGTGAGCTTTCTCATAAGCCGGGCAGTCTCACGAGAATTAGCAGCTGCTCGGCTTCAGGCGGATTTTGTCTCTGCCGTCTCCCATGAATTCCGTACTCCCCTAACTTCGATGCGGCAGTTTACAGAAATGCTGATCGAAGATGACTCCCTGCCCAATGATAAGCGCCGCACCTTTCATCAAGCACAAGCTCGTGCTACTAACCGGCTTTCGCGATTAGTGGAATCCCTACTTGATTTCGGGCGTATGGAGGCAGGTGCGCGTCCCTACCGGCTAGAGCTAATGGACATAGGCCAGCTAGCCAAAACGATTGTCGAAGAATATCGACAAGAAGCCGGCTCTGAAGCTTCTCGGATAGAATACAATGTTCCAGATGAGGGCCCCATTGTAAACGCCGATCGGGAGGCCTTGGGCCAAGCACTGTGGAATCTCATCGATAATGCGGTGAAGTACTCTGAAGAAGGGAAAAAGGTGCATGTCAATGTAATAGGCGGCGATCGGGTTGAAATTAAAGTCCAGGACCAAGGATTCGGAATCCCTGCCTCTGAAAAATCCCGGATACTGCACAAGTTTGTCCGAGGTTCAAATGCCAAGGAGCACGGTATCAAAGGCACGGGAATCGGTCTGGCGATGGTCAAACACATCATCGATGCCCATGGAGGAGATATAGAGATCGACAGTGAGCCAGGAAAAGGCAGTACCTTCACGATCGTGCTGCCTGCGGGAGGAAAAAATTATGCCTAAAATTCTGATTGTCGAAGATGATCAAGATATTGCCCTCGGTCTTGAGGAGGACCTGTCCCATCACGGCCATGAGGTTGAAACGGCTGCTGATGGTGAAACGGCCATAGAACTTGGGAAACAAAGCCATTGGGATTTGATCATCCTCGATCTTATGCTACCGAAAAAGGATGGGTTCGAAGTATGCCGGGAACTGCGTCGCTCCGGGATTAAAACACCGATCATCATGCTGACAGCCAAAACCCACGAGGCAGAGAAGATACTTGGCCTGGAATTGGGAGCAGATGACTACATCACAAAGCCCTTCAGCCCGGGCGAACTACGTGCTCGTATCAATGCGATACTAAGGCGGATCTCGGACGACGCTAATGAAATATATCAATTTGGAGATTATGAGATCGACTTTGATCGTGGTGAAGTAAGGTGTGCCGGCAATCCCATATATCTGAGCGCACTGGAATTCCGTTTGTTGGAGGCATTTATCCGTAAACGCGGCCGTATTTTAAGCCGCAATCAACTGATCGATGCTGCTTGGGGCCCTTCAGTCATAGTTACGGAGAGAGTGGTGGATACCCACATCGTAAATCTCCGTAAAAAAATAGAACCGTCCCCTGAGAATCCCCAATATATTATCAGTGTACGCGGTATGGGGTATCGATTCGAAGGATGAGAATCTTAACAAATACTGGATACTTCCTGAATATGAATCTGACATGCAGTGTTTATGTTGGATGTAGGAGGTAACAAAAATGAAGAAAAAATCGACAGAAAAAATCTTGATGATTATTTTTTTGGGGATATGGATTTCAACAGGCGGCTTTTCTCAGATAACTGAAGATCCGGGCGTGATGCTGCGTTCTGCTATTCAGAAAGAAGAGGTGGAAGGTGATCTTCAAGGGGCCATAGACATATACAAGAAAATTGTCTCAAAATTCAGCGCCAATAAAGCCATTGCTGCCAAGGCCCAGCTCCGTATCGGTTTATGCTATCAGAAATTAGGGAAAAAGAACCTCAAACAGGCCCAAGACGCTTTCCAGAAAGTGATCGAGAACTATCCTGCGCAGAGTGCCGAGGTTAAGCAAGCCCGGGAAAACCTCACAGCACTCAAGAAAGCTCAGGTCCCAATCTCCTCTAGTGAAGAAGGAATTAGGATACGAAAGCTTTGGATGACAGGATACGGAGGCGATTGGAGCACTCCTTCGCCAGACGGGAGATACGTATCGTTCCATCATTGGGCAACAGGGGATTTTGCCGTCCGAGAGGTTGCCACCGGGAAAGTAAGGCGTTTCAATTTAAAGGAATCTTTTAGAAAATCTCCCGCGGTAGCAGAAGCCTCCTGCTGGTCACCTGATGGGAAACAAATTGCTTTCACATGGGGCGAAAAAGGTTATAAACTGTGTAAACTGCTGCAATTGATAGATTTTGATGGTTCAAATAGACGTACGCTGCTCTCCGGTTTCAGACATGTTGAGCCTTTCTCTTGGTCATCGGATGGGAAATATATCCTAACTAAGATAAGAAAGGACGTTAAATCAGAAGTTCAAGTGGTGCTTGTGAATGTATCGGACGGTTCGATAAGAGAACTCAGCTTACCTGACAGGGTTAGAGGTATGCAATTTCTGCGAGGAAGTGAGATCGCCATAGTGAGCGCCTTGCAGGATGACAAGTCTAAAAAAGCGGATCTCTTCCTGTATTCCATTGAAGAACAAAAAATGACCCCTTTCATCCAAAATCCTGCAGATGACAGATTGGTCGGAGTTCTACCTGGAGGAGACTGGGTGTTTTTTCTGAGTGACAGATCGGGAACCAAAGACCTTTGGGGTGTGAAGGTCAAAGAAGACCAGATTCAAAAAGGGCCTGTTTTGATAAAGAAGGAAGTCGGAAACCGCAGAGGTTTTGGTATTACTTCAGCGGGCCAGTGGTTTTTTGCTTTAGATGTTTCCCTGCGAGATGTCTATATAGCAAAGCTGGATCTTGAACAAAATGCCGTCATCGAAGAACCCAAAAAAGCGACTGATCATTTCACCGGGACAAACATCTCCCCTGCTTGGTCGCCGGATGGAAAATATCTGGCATTTAAATCAAGCCGCCGGCCAACCCCACCTCCTCGCAATGCTTTATGTATCCTTTCGGTCGATTCTGGAGAATTGAAAGAACATTTACCCGATCTTTTAGCGTTTACCACAGAACCTGTTATGCATTGGACGCCGGACAGTAAAGCCATCATCTACAACGCTGCTGATAAGCCTTACAGCATTGGATTTTTTACAAATGATATCCACAGTGGAGAATTCGTACGAAAATCATATATGGGAGGAGGGGGTAAGATATGGGGATCCTCCTTGTCCCCAGATGGTAGATATGTTTACCGAACTGGGGCCAACCGTGTAATCGGAAAGCTTTTCGAATTCGACCTCGAAACAAGCAGCGAAAAGCTACTCTTTCAGGGCGTGCAAATGTATTCATTGGCATTGTCGCCCGATGGCAAACTCCTGGCTGTAGTGACAATGGATCCTGCAGAAAAAGCAGTCGCAATAAAAGTAGCGCCAGTCAAAGGCTTTAGTAAAGAAACTATGCGGACTCTAGTAGCGTCAGCAAAATTTTGGGTAAGGACGTTGGCCTGGTCACCTGATGGCCAGACTATAGTCTATGCGAGTCCTGAAAAGCCTGTGGAAAAAGAAGAAGATGAAAGATATGTTACCCTGTTCCAAGTGCCAGCTGCAGGCGGCACACCTCAGAAAATTGGGATATCCATGGAAGGGATCGATGATCTCACGATCCATCCAGATGGGCAGCGCATCGCATTCGGTGCAGGCAAGAAAGGCCGTGAGATCTGGGTGATGGAAAACATCATCCCTAAAGAAAAATAAGAATTGGGGACGGTTCTCTTTTTTAAATAGAGCCGTCCCCTTTTTTGGTTCCCCTCTCCTATTTCTTCCGTTTTTCAGGGATAACGTTCTGCAGGAAAAAATCCTCTTCAAACCAGGTTCTGCCTTGGAAGGTAAGCTGTTTCCCGTCCGGTGACCAATTAAGCATACGCGGCAGGCGATCTTTGGGGAGATTATCTCCCAAGTTTATATCTTTAGATGGCTTACCTTCTTCGGATAGGATAAACATCCTGACCCGTGGGCCCTCATCTGGCCTCTCATCGGCTAAAATGCGTTTTCCATCCGGCGACCAGGTTGCAGAGCGCATCACTATTCCCTTTAATACTTTGGATTCACCGGTTTCAAGATTCAAAACGCTCCAACCAATATCACCTCTCCGGAATACCAGCTTTTTGTAGTCCGAGGATGGCCTTAAGCCTCTGATACCAGCCTTACTTTCCGCTGGCATCCGGTAAATGAAGCGCTCTTCTCCTGAAGACAAATTCTGTTCCACCAGGCCTTTCTCATCCCCATTTGTTTGATCGTAGATATAAGTAGTTCCATCCATTCCCCAGGTCCCACACCATGAAACCGGAACAGGCCATGATTTCCAATCCCCGGATTCAAGATCCAGACAGAATAGAGTGGGCAGCGTGTTGCCTGGTATGGGCCACATGGTCTTAAAACCCAAACCGCTCGAATCCGGAAGCCATCTTAAATGCATTAACCACCATTTAGCTATGCCCCAGAAATTATCAGCAGGAACGAGATATTCTCGGGTTTGTCCTCCTGAAGCTGGCATCACTACAATGTATGCTTTTTCTCTTACAGAAAGAAATGCAAGATACTTACCGTCAGGGGACCAGACAGGATTCTGGTTGCCTCCAGTGGGAGTGTAGTCAACCAACCATGCCTTTGCCAAAGGCTCCGCTGTTTCTGGACTTACGGGCATGACAAAAACATCACGACTAATCACCATTGTCTTGCATGCGAGCCCTTGAGAAGTCCAATTGATTAAGTCTGTATTCTCCATTCCAGGCTTGATCAGGAAGGGTTGGCCCGTAGGTTTGCCATCTTTGACGGCCACTCCCCAGAGACCTGTGCCTCCATGTCGGTCGCTCTTAAAGACAATGTATTTTCCATCAGGAGACCAAAGAGCCTTCCCATCATTTGCAGGATGAGTTGTAAGCGCTCCAACGGTTTCTCCATCAACGGTCATCACTTTGATGTCACGTTTTCCCCGGGGACCATCCCCATAGATAATGAACCGACCATCAGGAGAGGCTGCTGCGGTTGATCTATTAGGGCCGATATTGCGCAAGACTTTGAGTTCTCCACCTTGAGCGGGAACTAGGCCCAATTTCCATGATTTGTTTTTGTCCCTAGCAAACGTAAGCACAGCGCTTCCATCCGGAAGCCAATCACATGGGAGAATCGTTTCGCTACCGTTTCGGTAAAGTGTCCTGGATTTTCCGTCAAGGGTTGAAACCCGTAGTTCACTTCCCTCTGCTTTAGTAGAATCATGATCCGCAAACCAATAGGCCACCTCTTTGGCATCTGGAGAAAAAATAGCCCAATATGTAATGCCGTGGCCCTCGGACTTCCAATCACCGCGAGTAATCATCGTCTCTTTTTCTGTGGTGTAGTCATACATGCCAATGTTCTGTCCCGGGAGGGACCAGTCATTGCCCACGACCTTAGTCCCATCATGGGAATAGTGAGGAGCTTCTAGACTTGTGGGAAGTTTTTTAATTATCAAGCCCGTCGGCTCCTCAATCTGAAGCGCAGCCATCCGTTCGCGGGCAGCTGCTACGAGCTGTGGCTGGTCGGCGTAGTTCTTTAAGACCGATTGGTAAGCCTTGATGGCTTCGTCTCTCCCCAGTTTTTCGTAACACATGCCGATTTGAAGCTGGGCTTTTCCTGCTGTGGTTTTAATAGCCGGATAATCTTTGATGATTTTCAGCAGGATTTGAATAGCACCCGGGAGATCTCCCTCCGACTCTTTTTTAAACATCGCTTCTTCGTACAGCTCCTCTGCCGACTGCTGAGCAAACACATGCAGAGGTGATACCAGGAAAACAAATCCCAAACAGACTAAAACTGCCCCATAAAATATTCTTTGACGTTTCATGATCGAACCTCCCTGTAAAAATTCATTTCACAAGGAATCCTAGCAAAACTTTTAGCGCTTGTGGTTAAGCTTGTGTTGCGTTTGGAATATCTTTGTATTGTTAAAAATTCATCCATTGAATTTATACCCCACCCCCCTGATGCTGACAATATGTTCCGGATTGGCCGGATCATCTTCCAATTTTTGCCGCAAATGTACGATATGGGGATCGATCGTTCGGGGAGAGACGATGGCATCTCCCCACGCTTCATCCAGGATATCATCTCTGGTTAAAACCTCTCCCTTGTGTTCCACAAAGAACTTGAGCAGGTTGAATTCTAAGGCAGTCATATGGAGTTTATTCCCGGCTTTTATAACCTCATGGCTTTTGAAGTCGATCGAAATATCTCCAAATTCATAAATCTCTGGTGTAGCTTCCTTTATAAGCGTCCTCCTTAATATCGCTTTTACACGGGCAACCATCTCCCTCGATCCAATGGGCTTTGTGACATAGTCATCGGCTCCCAATTCCAACCCCATGACTTTGTCCATCTCCTCGGTTTTAGCGGCTGTGAGCATCAATATAGGCGTACTTTTTCCTGATTCCCTTAATTTCTTACACACTTCAAAGCCATTCAGTGCAGGAAGCAGGATATCTAAGATGATAAGATCAAATTTATCATCCAAAGCTTTTTTTAAGCCATCTTTTCCATCCATAGCTGAAGATACCTGGTATCCTTCATATTCCAGATCATCCGTAAGCCCCATAAGGATGTTTTTGTCATCTTCTATGATCAATATTTTTTCCATAATTCCCGCCTTATCCTTTTTTATTCACTATCGGGAGTTGAATTGTGATCTCAGTCCCCTCCCCTATTTCACTTTCCAAATTGACCTCTCCACCATGGGCTTTGACGATATGGGATACAAGAGTTAACCCGATCCCGCTTCCTTTGATACTGCTGTCTTGGATTTCCCCTGATCGAAAGAATTTCTCGAAAATCCTCTCCTGATCTTCTTTTTTGATGCCGATCCCTTGGTCCTCAACTTTTAAAAGCACACTTTCCTGATCAGTCCAGGCTTGAAACTTGATAGTCCGGTTATTCCCGGAATATTTCACAGAATTGTCTAATAAATTAAAAAGAGCCCGGGAGAGGGCTTCTTTATCTGCGGTAATTCTAGGCAAATCTGGGGATACGTCACTTTCTACTCTAAACTCTAAAGAACCAACCTGTTCCTGAAATCGGGATATCACATCCTGGCACATTTCAGCCACATCGGTCTCAGTGAACTCATACTCCTTCATTCCTGCTTCGATCTTGGAAAAATCGAGGATGTTCTCAACCAGACGACTGAGACGTTCACTTTCATGCGTTATGGATTCATAATACTGCTGCTTCTTAGTCTCATCTTTTACCCGCCCTCTCTGGAGAAGATCCGCCAGGTATCGGATCGACATCAGAGGTGTGCGGAATTCATGGGAAACCGTGGAGACAAACTCGGATTTAAGCTTGGCCAATCTCAGTTCCTTGCCTGTACTCCGTATAGTCAATAATCCCCCAAGGAGAATGGCCGTGATCACGACCAGAACAGAAAGGACATATATATTTCGCCGCATACGAAACTGCCGCTCAGCTATGTTAGGTAGAGCCTGATAAATCCGGAGTTCCCAGGGAAGAAAGTTCTCTTTGAATCCCTGAGTGTGGCTCCGTTGAAAACGAGAATCGTCTGCCCAAGATGTTTCCCCAGCGATTAGTCTATCATTTTCCGCATCCACAACTTGGATATTAAATTCCTCTCCTGGTTCAGTGTTATTAAGAATTGAGGAAAGGATCTCATCCTCTAGGAAAGAGATATTTAAACTGAAACCAAAGACGGATTGGCCATCGGGCAATGTGTAGGAGATGGGGAGATATTTATTCTTCAATTTCTCTAAAATATGAAAAAAAGCTCCCGAGCTGTTCTCTAAGGCGGTTTCTTTGGTCATTAAAACTGAACGTATTCTGCTGGCGATCGTTTCGACGTTAGCCATACTCCCCAATTTTTCTTGTTCAGTTTGTTCAAGCTCTCTCCATCGATCGGCAATCTTCCCGTCGAGGTCATTGACTTCCACATTTTGTTTAATGGATTCAAGTTCTTTTTTGACCTTTCTTAAATAGTAAAAGAATTGAACCTGAGTAAGCTGCCAATTTGGCTCTAAAAGAGCTGCATAAAGGTCAAGGTTGGTTCCTACATTTGCTAGATTTTCATCCCTTCCGGAATACAAAGCACCTAGCTGATTTAGAGCTATTAAGGCATAGGGAATCCCCTCCGGGCTTAATATTTCATCAAAATCTTTCACAATGCTTTTGTAAGTCTGAATAGCTCTCTCTGTATTGCCGGCGGCCATGTAACCACGTGCGATGCGATTCAAAAGGAGGGCTCGTGATTCTTTATGGGAGGTCGATCGCAGCAGTTGTCTGTAGTCAGTGATCGCCTGGGAATAATATCTCCTCTGGTATTCCGCTGTTTCGGCTGATCTAAAGAGTTGATTGTTCTCAATCTCCAGTGGATTTCTATTTAAAAATTCAGATTCTCCATTAAGGACATAAAGCAGCTTTAGAAGGGGGAAATTAATTTGACCGCTGCGATCGACATAAAAGATTATGTCAACCAGTTTTTCGCTTTCTTTTATTTTATTAGAAGCCTCAACCACCTGATTTCCATCTTCCGGGTCATTGACCATGGAAATTAGCCGCAAAGCTTGAGCCTCAGTCTCTCGAATGTATGCAAAGACTTGAGCATTTATCGTATCTGCAATTTGTCGCTGTTCTTGATTTATTTCCTCTAGTTTTTCCAGCTTATCTCTTTCCGCCTCACGGATGGCAAAGACCATTAATATCACACTGAATATAAGCACAATTACAGCAAACAGGATTATTGCTCTTTTTTGCCAATCAAGGGTAAGTTTCATGGGTGACTAGCCCCTTTTATCTATGAAAACTTAATACAGAGGGAATCCAAAGTCAAAACAAAAACTCTTTTCATCAATATTAAGGTATTACACTTAGAAAAAAACTAGGTTGTGATACTGTTGCGTTTAAGTTGAGTTTTGAATTCATTCTACGCAACTTGACATTTGAGTTTTTCGGTATTACATTAAAGTAAGATATTTGATATTTAGTAAGAAAAACTATTGTCATGGCTGAATCCAAGATAACCACAAAAGGCCAATGTGTCGTGCCCAAGAAAATAAGGGACTATATGCGTCTTAATCCCGGCGATAAAATAGATTTCGTCATCCGCGAGGATGGCGAGGTATATGTGCGGCCGGTTATCCTGGATGTCCGGGAACTTAAAGGATTAATGAGAAAACCTGGCCGTAAACCCGTATCCCTTAAAGATATGAAAAACGCTGTTCGAAAACGAACTGGAAAATCCAGATGATTGGGCTGGACACGAACATCCTGGTTAGATACCTCACTCAAGATGATCCTGATCAATCAAGAAAAGCGGCCCATGAAATCGAAAAAGGACTTTCCGCAGGACACATGTTCTTTATCACCGATATCGTCATGTGCGAGATGGTCTGGGTGTTGGAGACCTCTTATGGATATGATAGTCGCGAAATTGTCCCAGTCCTTGAGAATATTTTGAGAACCAGACAATTCCAATTCGAGAATAAGGACTTGCTGTGGCTAAGTCTTGCTG
>JAUWSR010000072.1 GCA_030609975.1 Acidobacteriota bacterium
CAGCGTATGACCTTAGCGGTTTATGGCTCCCTTTGTTTTTTGTTCTGCCAGGCCGTGTTTTTGTAGTAAATATCGGACGTTACCCTCTTCTTCCGGTGAAAAAACGCCGTGTTTTTGAGAGAGCTCGGGTGAAACATAACTCCCCAATCCGGTCACGCCCTCTTCTTGGAAAACAACTTCTCTCGGATCGAAAAAGAGAAAGACATCTCCGGTCGTGACCACGACTTGGCCCTGTCCGGGACGAGGCGGCGGTAGTTCTAGGTAAACCGGGAGTTGGAGATCAAAGAGAGTTGTCCCGAGCGCGGAATCCGATTCGCCGGGTACAGGTATGAAGATCTTACCGCAGGGGCCGTAGGCAGGTAAACGTCTCGAATCTCCACCGGCATGGATGATGAGAATACGCAGATTGTGAAGCAGTCTCTCCCCTTCCTCAAATAGATTCCGTGATTCATGGGAAGACTGCGCCTCTCCATTTAGTACTTTGAGCAAGCTGAAGATGGTACTCCCACCGCTTCCGATCCTCTGGCCGTCAGGATCGGCTGCGACTAAAATCTTTTTTACTCCGGTTATGAGCCCAAGTTCCTGACGCAGTAGAAGCTGGGAACGATAGGCCTCGGCCTGGGCCTCGTTAGAGGCCGTGACGATCAGATAATCCCAGGGGTGAGTGACTGTATACATTCTTTTATGTCAAGACGATCTCTATCCTTGGTTATTCAGATCGCCTGGTTTGCTCCACTTGGGATTTCACCCAAGGATAGGTTTGAGAGATACCATCCCTTAAAGAGAATTTGGAGCTCCATCCGATAGCAGCGATACGATCCGCTGTAAAATTCCTGGCTTTAACTCCCACCGGACCTTCAATATGTTTAATGTGAATGGTTTTCCCGGCCACTCCAGCGATTGTTTGGACCAGTTCGTTGACCGAGACATATTCCTGTCGGCCGATATTGACTCCATCCTCGAGGTCGGAGTGCATAAGCCGGATGATTCCGTCCAAGAGGTCATCAATAAATGTGTAGGCACGCATTGCTGACCCATCACCCCAGATCTCTATGACTCCACCTTCTTCAGCTTCCGCGATCTTGCGGCTCAAAGCGGCTGGGGCCTTTTCACGGCCCCCTTGCCAAGTGCCCTCTGGACCATAGGTGTTCTGAAAACGCGCAAGTCTCACCACCATCCCATAACGCCGCCCATAGGCCATAGCAATGCGTTCCGAGTAGAGCTTTTCCCAGCCATATTCGTTATCCGGGAAGGCCGGATATGCCTCCTCTTCGGACAACTCAGGTTCATCCGGTTCCATGTCCCGGTACACACAGGCCGAAGAGGAAAAGAAATAACGCTTGGTTCCACTCTTTGCAGATGCATGGGTCATATGGACATTGATCAAGCAGCTGTTGCGCATGATCTCACATTCGGCAGAATGAATAAATCCCATTCCTCCCATGTCCGCCGCCAATTGGTAGACCTCATCGAAGGGTTCTTCCCCAGGCGCAAGAACGGCTTGTTCGCAGTTCCCTTGTTCCCGCAAATCCAAGACAAGAAACTCATCCGCGGCCGATTCGGAGAATTCGGGATATTTGAGGTCAACGCCCCGAACCCAATAACCGTCATTTTTCAGCTTCTTTACAAGATGGCTGCCAATAAAACCTCCTGCTCCACATACCAAAGCCTTGTTCATCGTGTTTCCTTTCTGAAATTCTACGTGTTTTTAGCCCAATACCTCATAGGCCATAACCTGAGCATCGCGACCTTTTAAAGTTTGCAGGCCGATCTCTTTGATTTCAAATTTCCCCTTGACCAGGTTGTAGGTCTCTTGACCGATAAGGATTTGATTGGGCTGAGCGTTGGATTCCAGTCGCGACGCAATATTTACTGGATCTCCAATGACAGTATACTCCAGGCGTTTCGGTGATCCGATATTGCCCGCCACTACTGTCCCCGTGTTTATGCCGATCCGAATATTGAACTGCCGTCCTAATTCACCCTGCTCTTTTAATTGTTCGAGCGCTGTTCGCATTTTCTGTGCTGCTCTTATAGCCCTTTCCGCGTCATCTCTTTGTTCCAAGGGGGCTCCAAATACAGCCATCACACCATCGCCCAGATATTTATCAAGTGTACCTTCGTATTCAAAGATAATGTCGGTCATCCGGGAAAAATACTGATTTAGGAGCTGATTGACTTCACGCGGTGACATCTGTTCAGAGAGCCGCGTAAAACCGATGATATCGGTAAACAGGATGGTGGCGTTTTTATCCGTGGCGCCCATCAGGTCTTCCTGCGTATCCTGTCCCGATTGGATGATCATATCGATGACCTGAGGAGAATGGAATCGTTCCAGCCTGCTTCTAAGCATCTCTTCATGACGTATTTTATCGTTGAGACTGGCTTGTTCCAAAACCATAGACATCTGGCAGCTGATGGCTTTTAAAAGTTCCAGATCCTCCTCTGTGAACTGGTTTTCGCGCCGCGTGCTGTCCAACTGGATAACACCGATGACCTTGTCTTTTTTCCACAAGGGTACACACATAGCCGAGCGGATTTTTTGACTGATGATACTATCCGCTTGTAGAAAGCGTTCATCCTCCATGGCATTGGTCGTAAGCAGTGCGACTTTGTCCTTGATGGCTTTACTGATCAAAGTTCGGCTGGCCTTGATTTCGCCATGTACGGCCTTGGTTTTTTCATCCTTGTGTTTTACAACCACTGGAATAAAGTCTTCTCCACGCTCGCCTTCCGTGAGGATGAGGAATCCAAAATCCGCATCGATGACCATAAAGATATTCTCCATTATCTTGGCAAGCAGTTCATCGAAATCATGTATGGTGGTGAGCTGTCGGCTGATCTCATAAAGCACGAACAGGACCTTGTTCGTACGCTCTAAGGAAGAAATCTCTTGACGGGCTTCAGCTTGATTTTTCTCCGGAGCCGAATCCGGCGGTTGGGCGAAGGGAACCGTGCGCTGCTCAGGCCGTGGCTTGGTGATAAGAGTCTGAGCGAATAGGTGAGAGCATTCTTCGGGCCTGATCTTGATGGACTGCATGTTCCATTTTTTATAATCCCCTTCCTCCGTGATCACCACTTTATCGCTGGGATAGCGCATCGTTTCATCTTTGGTGAGAAAAATAATCTTGTTGGAACCGATCTCGATCTTATCATTGTGCTCCAAAAGAGAGCTTTGGATCAGGTTTTTATTGAGACGCGTTCCGTTAAAACTCCCCTCATCGGTCAAAACAAAGCCATCATCATCTTGTGCGATTTTAGCATGAACACGGGAAACCTTGGGATCAGCCAAAACGATATCGCAGTCTCTTTTTCGCCCGATGGTGATCTCTGATTTATCTACGGCAAGATCGTAGATCTGTCCGCTACCGGTGATAACATGGAGTTTCGGTTCTCTTCCCTGCATTCAATTAGATTTCGATTGTGTCTGCACAAGTTTTTTGTTCAATTCACGGATACGGTGGGACATTTTTTCCAGGATACGGAAGGCTAAGGAAGGATCTTCGCTGATTCGACGCAAAAGGTTTTTCCTATCGATAGTCAGGGCCCGGACATCGCCCAAGGCTCGCACAGTGGCGGAACGAGCTTCCCGTTCAAAGATCGCCATTTCCCCGAAAAAATCGCCTTTGTGGAGAACAGCCAACCTCAGAGGATGTTCAGAGCTTTCCTCCAACACTTCGACTTTACCTTCTAATATTTCATACATGCAGTCACCGGATTTTCCCTGCTGTACGATGACCTCTCCATCCGAATATATTTTGCCCAAGGCACCTGTTGCCATCATTCCTCCTCAACTGGGATCCTTTTTTTAGCCGGCCAGATCCCGATCACCAGGTTTTTTATCAATCCGCCAATAAAATAGGGGTGAAATGTTCTAATAAAGACCTCGCGATATGGGGCGCTTCCGGTGAACATATCCCACAGCACCAGGCTCATCAAGCGCCGCTTACCTTCCTTCTTTTGTTCCTTGGCAACCATACGCAGTATGCCGCGTCGAGAAAAACGCATCTGTTGGATGATATGGACCACCTTGAAGATAAAGGCGCCAAGCTTGTTATCGGTTTCCATACGGTTGCATGCGACCATGAAGTGTTTTTGAAAATCCTGCTTCGCGATTCCCTCGAAAACAACACTTGTAGCCGCTGCTTTAGCGGTACGGTATGCTGCTCCGATGCCGTCTTTGTAGAGCCGGCTTATCCCGCAGTCTCCAATAAAGACCAAGCGATCGGCAAAAGGTTGTTTGGCTCCTTGGAGATACATCTTGGGAGAGCAATGACAGGCCTGCTCCTGAGGTTCCCAATCGGCAGGAAAAACCTGTTTGACCACAGGTGAGTTCAAAAAGGCATCAACCAATTCTTTGTCGATCTTTTTACCCAACATACAGACTGTTGCATATTCTCCTTTGGGAATTATGGCCGCAAATTCCAAACGCGGGATCTTTAATAAAAAAGTGTGCATGGAGGATCCTAAGTATTTTTCAACCGTTTCTTCTCCCAGGTAATATTCGCAAATAAAGGTTTTGGTAGACTTGGGAGGAATGTACCCTAAGTCCATATCCTCAAAGAGCTTGAGCGCAGCGCTATTGACTCCCGTAGCCATGGCTAGAAAGTCATAGGTTTGAGGCTCTCCTTTTTTAGTTTTTACTTGGGGACGGCCATCCGTCCATGTGATATCGTCTACACGTCCTTGGACAATTTGAGCGCCTTTGTCATGCGCCAAAGAAAGCAGGAAGCCGTCAAAACTCAGCCATTTGGCATCGGTTAAGCCTTTGGGACCGGCACCTCTATGTACGGCACCAATGCGCTTTTCATGATGGGGTGTGTCGATCCGAACACTCCCGACGTCCATGTGCAGCAGATAAGAATCAACACCTCGCTGCACCACAACCGGCGGAAGCTCGATGCCTTCGGTAGCCAGCATCTGGACCAAGGTTTCTGAGATAATCCCGCCACACATGTTACATCCTGGTGGGCCGGGAATGGAAAAATCGCGGGATTCATAGATGTCAACAACAAGCTCAAGGCCCATTCGTTCGGCCATGCTCAATACAAAATTGGAGAAAAAAGAACCGGCCGGCCCACCCCCTATCACGGCAATACGAGAGCCATCGGATAGTTTCAGATCTGAAGACACGATTTTTTATTCCTCCTCCACGGGAATTACCGAAGATCGAAAATTCTGTTGGGCACGTTTCAGGATAAACGTGATCTGACCGTCTTTGTAAGCAGGATTCAGATGAGAAAGGTAAAGGGATTTGATGCCAGCCGCTTTTGCCAGCTCGGTTCCTGCCAACCAGGTGCTGTGGCCCCAGCCTTTGAAGGTGGGATAGTCCTCGGGAGTATACATGGCATCATAGACAAGGATATCAGCATCTTGACTCAAGCGCGCTAAGTTTTCATCCACCCCGGTTTCAGGATGTTCGGTATCCGTCGCCATGACAACACTCTGTTCGCCTTGATCGATTCGATAAGCCACACTTCCCTGTGGATGCTGAAGGTCACACCAGGATATCCCAGCATCACCGATCATAAATCCATCTTTGGGAATCTGTTTAAATGTTTTAGTAGATGGTGTCTCCTCAAAATCCAAAGGGAAAAACCTTCCCTTCATAAGGTCTTGCAGGATATTCTCGGTTTCTTGTTCGCCGATAGGGCTGTGAAAGGTGATCTGAGTAGCCTGCAAATACAAAGGGCTAAAAAATGGGAGTCCTATGATGTGATCCAGATGAAAGTGGGTCAACAAGAGATGAATCTTTAATGGGTTGCCGTTTACGCTTGAACTGAGATTGTTTCCCAGTTCCATAATTCCCGTTCCTGCATCCAGGATGATAATCTCATCAGGGGCGATCCGTAAGCAGGAACAAATTGTGCGGCCGCCGTATAGGGATTTGTTTTTGCCGGAAACCGGCGCTGTCCCTCGTATTCCCCAAAATTCTAACATGTTAATGTCATTGCAAACTTCAGTATGGGGTGAAGCAACCTCATCCATCAGTAATATTTCCTCAAATCCATCCCCGCATATAAACTTTCAACCTGATCCCCATAGCCGTTGAACATGACAGTAGGCCGCCTCCCCTCTTCTCCAATCCGGCGTTCACTGGCTTGAGTCCAGCGCGGATGATTGACATTTGGATTTACGTTAGCATAGAAGCCGTATTCTTCCGGCCGCTGTCTATTCCAGGCGGTCTTGGGCATCTTTTCGGTAAAGCGAATGCGAACAATGGACTTGGCCCCCTTGAAGCCGTATTTCCAGGGAACGACCATTCTCATAGGAGGCCCATTCTGGTTGGGCATTGTGCCGCCATACATTCCCACCACCATCAGGGAAAGAGGATGTTGGGCCTCGTCCATCCGAAGCCCCTCAATGTAGGGCCAGGGCAAGACCCTCTTTTTAAGGCCAGGCATCTGCTTGCGATCCATCAAGGTCGTAAATTCTACAAATTTGGCCTTGGACGTGGGACGGCAAAATTTGACCAGGTCTTTGAGTGGAAAACCGATCCAAGGAATGATCATAGACCAGGCTTCTACACATCGCCAACGGTAGATTCTTTCTTCCAAGGGGAACTTTGAGATAAGCTCTTCGGCATCAAGTTTTAGTTCCTCCTCAACCTCACCTTCGATGGACACCGGCCAGGGTTTGGTCTTAAAATTCTTTGCCAATTCTACCGTCTCTCGCTTACCTGTGGAAAATTCATAAAAGTTGGTGTATCCAGTCGCAGCCTGATAGGCTGTAACCTCATCCGGAAGTGTGTATTCCCCCATCTTTGAGAGTTTCAGTTGAGTTCTTTCTTGAAGTTTAGGAGGTCCCGCTTTGGAATGACCCAAGAACGAAAAAGCCCCTAAGGCAGTCGTTCCAGCGATAAACTGACGTCTGTTCATATAAAGCTTCTTATCTGTTATCTCAGACCACTTTATATCTGGGGCTTTTTTTATGAGCAATCTGCCTTCCTCAATTTTCCCTCATCCTGCTAAAACTTATACCACAGCCATAAATCTCGGTCAAAAAATTAAATAAATGGGGACGGTTCTATTTTTTCCAATTTTGAATTGTTTGTTATGATGAAAAGACTTAAATCAATGGAAGCTGTTCTGCTTTCCCAATAAAACAAAAGGACGGCAATATTATTCAGGAGAAAAAAATAGAACCGTCCCCATTTATTATTTCTCTTTAGGGATGATGTTTTCCATCACCCAAAGCTCTTGTTTTAAACTACCGGTGCCAAAGGCAACGCGCTGGCCATCGGGATGGATGCTGAGATGAGCGATATCCAACAAGGATAGACCGATTCTCAGTGGAGTCCCTCCCATGGCCGGAATTTGGTATAGCGTATAATATTTCCCCTGTTTGGTCGGTTTATCGTTTTTCGCAAATATGATCTTTTGGCCATCAGGAGACCAAACTAAAGAAGATATATTCACCTTAGACTCTACCAGGGTTCGCATATTGCTTTTATTGAAATTTGTCACAGGCGCAACTTGTATGGAAATTAAATCAGGTTCTTCCTCCGTGGATTCCAGTGCAACAAAGGCCAGGTTTTGTCCATTTGGAGAGAGAGACATTGAGCCAATCTGTAGTCCCTCATGGAGAACCTTGCTACTACTTTTTTCCAGATTAAACTCGATCAGATGCCAGGGGCCCTTACTGTTTCTCTGGGAGTAATACACCACTTTACCGTCAAGAGATAGAGCAGATCCAAGAATCCTACTACTGGCTCTATTTTCTGTTATATATGATTTGCGGACAAATTTTCCGCTTCGAATATCATTTTTAAAGAAACCATAAGCCACCTCTTTATCATGGCTGTTATAGATGACAGCACTACTATCCGGGCTCCAAAACATAAAGGAAAGCTGCATAAATCCTTTAATCTTGGGATAATGTTCTACCAATTCCCTAGTCTCATGCGACATGATACACAAGGCACGTGAATTCTGTGCTGCTGACCTTGCTGAACCAAATGCCAGATACTTTCCATCTGGAGACCAGGCTGGAGAGAAATTGCTTCCGGTAAAATGCTCGGTCACTTTTTGGGGTTTTTCTAAAATCTTATTCTGATCTAGATCCAATTTGGTTAAATAAATATCCTTCATCATGATCCAAACCGAATAAAACAACTGGCCTGCTTGAGTAACACCAAAAGTGGCCACATCACTGATCTGGCTTTTGATTAAAACCGGCTGACCTTGGACTTTCCCCTCTTTGACTCGGATGCCCCACAGGTCTGGTTTTCCTGACCGGTCACTCCCAAAAAATACCCACTCCCCTTCCGGTAGGATACCAAGCAGATAATCATTAGCAGGATTTTGTAGCAAAGCTACTTTCTTATCCTCAGCAATGGAGTAAAGGAAGATATCTTTATTGTCTGATTTATCGCCTTGCTGGTCACTAAAGATAACGTATTCATCCCCAGGTAAAAATTGCCATATCGGCCACCATGATCGTTCACCTCGATCCCAAGGCTGGATTGTCTTTATCGATCCATCTGATACCTTCACAAGTGCCATTTGGTGTGGACCTACCGCCAGCCATACTAAGATATGTTTTCCATCTGCTGACCAAGCCGTTGGAGTTATATAACCTTTTACGCCACATAAAATGCGCACATTCGAGCCATCGAAATTTACCAAACGCAATTCCATGGAGTTTTTGTTTTTATCGCCAGCTGAGTTCACCCACCCATATGCTATGACTTTGCCATCCGCAGACCAACAGGCAGTCATAGCCATCGCTAAGGACTCTTTGTATGTTTTTTTCAGGTTTAGCCGTCTGATATTTCCAGATGCTATCTCTCGAATAGCAAGATCGCCAGTTTCCGCATGATGAAAGGCAAAATAATGCCCATCCGGTGAAGGAGAACCCCAAGTAACTCCGTCCCATAGTTTACGGATACTTATTCCCTCATCTTCCTTTGAAACTGGAATTAGAGCTTTTTGCAGTAAAGAGAGTTTTTCTTTTGCCAGTTTAACGATGTCTTTCTGTCCGGGATAATCTTCGATCACTTTTTGGAAAGCGTTCTGGGCTTTTTGGTTTCCGAGTTTTTCATAACAAAGTCCTACATGATAAAGGGCTTTCGCTGCAACCGGTTCATTTGAGGGGAATTCCTTGATTATTTTTTCATAAATGGCGATAGCGTTTACTAAATCTCCTTCGACCTCTTCTTTGTACAGCGCTGATTGATAAAGCTCTTCGGCGTTTTGTTGAATGGAGAGGTTCGTAGAAATACATAATGTTAAGATAATCACAATACCAAAAAAGCTATAAAGCTTCATTTTTGGCCTCCTGGTTCCTTGGATTTTCATCATGAGGCAATATAACTTATTCTTTTTCGGCATGAATGAAGCTTCCATAATGCTTGTGTGAAGAATGTGTGATTCGCATTCAGCCCGCAAACTTATATCCAACCCCGCGAACAACTTGAATATGCCTGGGATTGGAGGGATCGTCCTCGATTTTTTTTCTTAGGTCGGCAATATGCTTATCAACCGTCCTCTGTTGGACATAGACCTCTTTACCCCAGACATTGTCCAGGATCCTATCCCTAGGGATAACCTGTCCGTTGTGCTTTATCAGGTAGCGGAGCAGATCAAATTCGAGTGCAGTGAGATAGATACGCTTCCCTTTTTTCTGTGCTTCATATTTTAGAAAATCGACTTCTATGTCTCCGAATTTATAGGTTTCAATTTCTGCAGGGATAGATTTTGATCTCCTCAGCAATGCTTTTATCCGAGCCAAAAGCTCGCGCGGGCTGTAGGGTTTCGTGACATAATCATCAGCTCCAATTTCAAGTCCCAAAACCTTGTCGATTTCCTGGCCTTTGGCAGTCAACATCAGAATTGGAGTCAAAATATTGGCTTGACGTATCTGTTTGCACACTTCAAATCCATCCATTTTTGGGAGCATAATATCCAAGAGGATCAGGTCAAAATTCTGCTCTTTTGCAAGCACCAATCCTAGTTCCCCATCTTCAGCACTGGATACCGCATAACCTTCGAGTTTAAGATTGTCCTCCAGTGCCAAAAGGATGCTTTCTTCATCCTCGATAATCAGGATTTTATCCATTTTCAGCGGCCCCCTCTTCGGAGAATGGAAATTTTAACGAAAATGTACTCCCCTGGCCTACTTGACTCTCTACCAAAACCTTTCCGCTGTGGGCCTCCACAATCTGTTTGACCAAGGTCAGGCCCAAGCCACTTCCTTTAACCGTTCGTGTCAGTTCGTCGCCCCCGCGATAGAAACGGTCGAATACCCGGTCCTGTTCTTCTTTTCTAATGCCTAAACCAAAATCCCTGACAGAAATGACCAAATCGTTTGTGGTTGAAAAGGCTTTGATTTTGACTCTTTTTGCCTCACCAGAGTATTTAATAGCGTTATCTATAAGGTTGTTGATGGCTTGAGATAATGCGGATAGCTCGACTGAGATATGGGGTAGTGACTCCTCAATTTCCAGATCGATATCAAAGTCGTTTTGGCGAATACGGCCTTGGAAGGAGTGCGTTATTTCGGTTAAGAGCTGCCTGATATCGGTTTTCTCTAACACGAATTTCTTTTTCCCCTCTTCCATCTTGGCGAAGTTTAGGACATTCTCGGTAAGTAAAGACAATCTCTCACTCTGCTCCAGAAGGATATCATAATATTTCTGACGTCGCTCTTCAGATGGGACTCGACCGGAATGGAGCATCTCTGCGATCTGCCGGATGGAGGTAAGAGGGCTTTTAAATTCATGGGAGACTGTGGAGACAAAATCTGATCTCAGTTTTGCAAATTCTATCTCATGTGTAACCGCCCGGATAGTCAAATACAAGCCAAAGATAAGGATTCCTGCTATGAGGAAAAACATGTAGAAAAATATCCCACGTCTTGAGGTCAAAAACGATTCCAAAATCCGTGGTTCCTCTTGATATATTTCTAGAGTCCAGTCAGGAAAGTTCCCTTCAAAATTGCTTCGAACAGATAAATCTCCCTGAACTCCATCTTGGGAGGATAGGATGCTCTGCCCTTCCCTACCCTTTACGGTCCAATGTGCTCCCTCCGTGGATAGATTTGAAGTGAGCTCTTTTTTTGTCAGGTTTTGGTTGAGATACTCTGCATTTATCAAGAAACCCCAGTTTTTGAGCGCAGGACGGTCGGTAGAGTCTAACAAGGATACATAGTACGAATTTTCCCCACTCTCAAACACGAACCTATTCCCAGCATCAGGAGTTGAAGAGTTTCGAGTGGCTCTCGCTCTTAAGTTCGGTATCGCTTCATTCTGGAATATGAGCAGTTTCTCGGTTCGCGCTCTCTTTTCTAATTCCGTCTTTCCGAGTTCTTGGTATGTGCTTTGGGCTGATTTGAATGGAGAGGAGGAGGATGCCTGGGAAAGCAATGTTTCAATGGAATTTTTGATTTGGACTAAAAAAAACTCGTACTGAGCTTTTTCAAGAATCCATTCAGCCTCAACCAATTTTTCATAAAGCTCTAAATAATCTTTGAGCGAATTCGGAATGTCATCAAGCTCTGAATGTAGTGTGCCGAGCTCTAGACGAGCCGATATGCCCAGGGGAATTCCGTTCGTGATATAAATTTGACTGTAATCCTTAATGATGGTTTTGTTGGTTTTTATGGCCTCTGAAAAAAGCTCTGATTTTTTCTGGGCTCGTGAGATGGCATTAAGAATACTTCCTTTTCCCTGGGGAGATGAGGTGTTTTGGAAAGCCCTTTGGTAATTCACCAAAGCTTGTCTAAAGTATCTATCCCGGAATTCAAGTCTTTGGCCGTTCAGAATATTTCTCTTAACAGAAGAAGAATAAATAATTGGATCCGAAGCCGGCAGACTCCCATTTGCCTTAAAAAGCAGAGCTGCATCTGGAAACAGAATCTGTTTACGATCTTGAAACAAAAAGACTTCTTCGATCAGGGGCTGCTGCTTTTTTAGAATTAACAGGGAGGAAACAAAAGCAGGATCAGTTGTATCTTGGACAGGAAAACAAAGTTCTTTTACAGTCTGCTCGCTCCGGGTTATTGTTCGATCTATCGCTAGAGTGATTCTCTCGGATGCTCTGCGGTGTTCCTCCAGTTGATCCTGGGCGAGCAAAGCACGGTCATTTTGGATCCCACGAAACGCCAGATATATAAGCAGGAGACTTGGCAGTCCGATGCCAAAAAAGAATAGTAAAACTAGCTTTCTTCGTTTGCCCACGTTTGCTTGCCTAATTCTAAGCAACCTTTCTCATAAAATCAAATATACTTAGGGCCACGAATAAAGGATATCAATATCATTTACTGGAAATATGAAGTTTAATTCACAATAGTGTGAAGTTAGTGTGAATTGGGGACGGTCCTGTTTTTACTAAAAAAAAAAGGTTTTTGGCTTGATCATGATTCCGGTCTCCCCTCGCTGTATTTTAAAATATCGGTTCTTTTGTGAGGTGTCAATGGTTAATAAAATAAGTTTAACCATATCTTTACAGAATCTTGACATATTCTGGATTGAAAAGTTTGGCTGGGCGGGATAAAGTAAGGAAAAGTGATTTCAAAGTGAAAGCACGAAATTTTTGGGGTAGCATTTCTCAAAAAACCACATTACTTTTTCTTGCCACGGCTATACTGTCGGTTTTTGCATTGATCTGGATGGGACTCCGCCTTACTCAGCAGGACCGTGCCTTGGAATCTCAGCAGCTCGAAGAAAGACGCGAGACTGCAGCAGACCGTGTCGTTACCACTTTGGAACAATTGCTTGCAAATGAAGAGCGGAAGTTGGCGAATCCAGAAGTGATAGACTTCTCCCCTATCTCCGAAGATTTTGTTAAAGTTTTTTGGGATTCTGAGGAAATAC
>JAUWSR010000249.1 GCA_030609975.1 Acidobacteriota bacterium
CGGGAGGGCTGGCTCTGCGTATGGGCTTCATGGAGGTGGCCTCTGGGCTGAACGATGTTGTCCTGGTGAGCGGAGTAGAAAAAATGACCGATGTAGGGGGAGATGAAGCCACCTATGCTTTGGGAACAGCGGCCGACCAGGAATACGAGGGATACCATGGACTGACTTTTCCTGGTCTCTATGCCTTGATGGCCCGAGCACACATGGAAACCTACGGCACGACCCGGGAACAGCTGGCAATGGTTTCGGTTAAGAACCATCACAATGGCTCCATGAATCCTAATGCTCAGTTTCCCTTTGAAGTGACGGTCGAGCAGGTGATCAATTCCGTCAAGGTTGCGGAACCCTTGAATATCTTGGATTGTTCTCCCATCACCGATGGGGCGGCGGCGGCCATTATCTGTCCGGTCGAAATGGCCCGCGAGCTGCAAAAACCGGTTGTCAAGATCATCGGTTCGGGGCATGCCACCGACAGCATCGCTTTAGCTCAGAGAAAGGATGTTGCCTGGTTGGAATCGACATATCTGGCTGGAAAACGTGCCTATGCTATGGCCGGGCTGACGCCTGAGAACATGGATCTGGTGGAGGTTCATGATTGTTTTACCATCGCTGAGATCTGCGTGACCGAGGCCTTGGGGCTTGTTGAAAAAGGCAAAGGTGGCGAAGCGGTCGAGGCCGGTGTCACCGCCCTGGACGGCAAGATCCCGGTCAACACCAGCGGAGGACTGAAATCCAAGGGACACCCCGTGGGAGCCACGGGTATTGCACAGATAATCGAAGTGGTTAAACAGCTGCGCGGTGAAGCCGGTGATCGCCAGCTCAAGGATCCTAAGGTAGGGATGACCCAGAATATGGGCGGAAGCGGCGCCAGCACAGTGTGCCACATTTTCGAAAAGGACTAGGAGGGAAAGATATGTCGACACCATCAAGATATTGGAGAGAGATCCCGCAACGGTACCGCCTGGAAGCTAATGCCTGCGCCAAGTGTGACCTGACCTTTTTTCCTCCGCGTTTGATCTGTCCGGAGTGTCAGAATCAAGAATTGGAAGCCACCAAACTGACCGAAACAGGGAAAGTTATGACTTACACCATCATCCATGTCCCTCCTTCCCAGTTCAAAGACCAGGCGCCCTATGCAGTGGGTATTGTCGAGCTGGATGATGGAGTGAAGCTGACGGGGCAGATCGTCGATTGCCCCTTTGAGGAGATCAAGGTCGGGCAGCGCGTCAAGCTGGAATTCCGGAAAATGTTCTCTGTGGGGCATTCCGGGATCCTCTGTTACGGCTATAAATTCGTTCCGGAATATTAATATTAAGGTTTTTAGTGCTGTTATTATAACATGGGGTTATAAAAAGACTTAGAATCGCTGATATTTATAACTCCCGGTTATAAAATTTGACTGCAGGTTATATGATCTATCAAAATAGGGTATTTTTATAACCGGCAGATAGGTTGTGGAAGAATGTTTAGAATCGAAAGCAAGGTTGATACCCAAAGTCCTGAGTTTAAGAAAAACTTCGAATCCATACAGCGTGTGGTAGGGGAATACAAGGAAAGACTGAGCAAGGTCCAGGAAGGTGGTCCCCAGAAATACCGTGAACTGCACAAATCACGGAATAAACTGCTGGCGAGAGAGCGTCTGGACCGGCTTTTCGACCGCAACACGCCCTTTATAGAGCTCAATGCGTTAGCGGCTTATGACATGTATGATAACCAGGCTCCCGGAGCCAGCATGGTCACGGGAGTCGGCGTGGTTCACGGTCGTGAGGTACTGGTCATTGCCAACGATGCCACCGTCAAAGGGGGCACCTATTTCCCCATGACCATCAAAAAACATATCCGGGCGCAGGAAGTGGCTTTGGAAAACCGTCTTCCCTGTATTTATTTGGTAGACTCAGGTGGGATCTTCCTACCCCATCAAGCTGGGACTTTTCCCGATAAGGAGCACTTCGGCCGGATCTTTTACAATCAAGCCCGGCTGTCTGCGCTGGGTATTCCCCAGGTCTCGATCGTAATGGGTTCGTGCACGGCCGGAGGAGCCTATGTGCCGGCTATGAGCGATGAGACCGTGATCGTGCGTGAACAGGGAACGATCTTTATCGGAGGTCCTCCCTTGGTCAAGGCTGCTACCGGTGAAGAAGTGAGCGATGAGGACCTCGGTGGTGCGGATGTGCACTGCCGCATCTCCGGAGTCTCTGACTACTATGCTCAGAATGACGCGCATGCTTTGGAGATCGCACGCAATATCGTCGAGACCCTGGATCCTTCCCACAGGTTCCCCTTGGGGAGAAACGAACCCGAAGATCCTTATTATGATCCCCAGGAGCTCTATGGCGTCGTACCCCGGGATCCGCGCAAATCCTTCGATATCAAAGAAGTGATCGCACGCATAGTGGATGGCAGCCGCTTCCAGGAATTCAAGGAACTCTACGGCAAGACCCTCGTCTGCGGTTTTGCTCGGATCTTGGGTTATCCTGTAGGAATATTGGCGAACAACGGCGTGCTTTTTTCTGAGAGCTCGCTCAAGGGGGCCCATTTCGTCACACTCTGCTCCCTGCGCAAGATCCCGCTCATCTTCCTGCAGAACATCACCGGTTTTATCGTGGGTAAACAGTATGAACATGGCGGGATCGCCAAAGACGGTGCTAAGCTGGTGCATGCGGTGGCTAACGCCGACGTGCCAAAGTTCACGGTGATCGTGGGTGGCTCTTATGGAGCCGGCAATTATGCCATGTGCGGCCGGGCCTATGCCCCCCGACTCTTGTGGATGTGGCCTAACGCCCGCATCAGCGTCATGGGAGGAGAGCAGGCCGCTAATGTGCTCCTAACCGTCAAAGAAAAACGCCTGGCTGCCCAGGGAAAGACCATGACCGAGGAAGAAAAACAACAGCTCATGCAGCCGATCCTGGACAAATACGAACATGAAGGCAGTCCTTACTTCAGCACGGCCCGCCTCTGGGATGACGGCATCATCGATCCTTTGGAGACACGAGAATCCTTAGCCCTGGGGATCGCTATGAGCCTTAATGCCGATATACCGGATTATAAAGTCGGTATTTTCAGGATGTAAGATGGAAGAAAAAGATTTCAGCACCATATCCTATGACTTCAAGGACCGGGTGGCGTGGGTATTCCTTAACCGGCCTCAAGTTCATAACGCTTTCAATTCCACGATGATCTCTGAGCTTCTCCGTGTTTTTCGTGCCGTTAAGGAGGATGACAGACTTCGCGTTGCGGTTTTGACGGGAATCGGCAAGTCTTTTTGTGCGGGGGCGGATCTAAATTGGATGAGAGAAGTGGTCAACTATTCTTTCGAGCAGAATCTGGAGGAATCGCGTCAGATAGCGGATCTGCACGAGCTGATCTACACCCTGCCCAAACCCACTGTGGCCATGGTCAATGGGACTGCGATCGGAGGCGGAACAGGATTTCTCTCGGCCTGCGATATCGCGGTGGCAGCGGAAGAGGCAAAGTTTGGATTGAGTGAGGTCAAGTTGGGGCTGGTTCCGGCTGCGATCTCCCCCTATGTTGTTCGCAAGATCGGGGAAAGCCATGCCCGGCGTTATTTTCTGACCGGGACCCGGATTTGTGCATCCCGGGCATGTGAGATCGGCTTGGTGAATGAGGTTGTTTCCCTAGATGAGCTTGAGGCTACAGTCAACAGCATCGTGGAGCAGCTGCTGACTTCAGGTCCTGAGGCTTTGACGAACTGCAAGGATCTGCTGTTCCAGGTTCCGCGCATGGATATGGAGGAAGCCAAAGAATACACGGCCCGCATGATCGCCAACCTGAGGATCAGTGCTGAAGGACAGGAAGGCATGGCTGCTTTTCTGGAAAAACGGAAACCCGCTTGGGCAAAGGCTGATAAAGAGGATTAGAGTCATTGCGAGCGATGTCGATAGAAAAGGATAAAATACCAGGATGTTCAAAAAAATACTGATCGCCAACCGGGGAGAGATCGCAGTGCGTATCATGCGCGGCTGTCGCGAACTGGGTATCGCAACCGTCGGTGTGTATTCCGAAGCCGACCGGAAAAGCCTGCATGTTCAGACAGCGGATGAGGCCGTGTGTATCGGACCTCCGCCGGCCATGGAGAGCTACCTGGACATGGACCGCATCCTTCAAACGGCTAAAGACACAGGTGCAGAAGCGATCCATCCTGGCTATGGTTTCTTGGCTGAGAACTCGGATTTTGCCCGCCGCTGCGAAGAAGAAAACCTGGTGTTTATCGGTCCTAACTCACGTGCTATGGCGTTGGTGGGGGACAAGGTTCGTTCTCGGCAGACCATGGAGGCCGCGGATATCCCCATCATCCCTGGGATGAAAAGCACACTCTCGAATACCTCTGATTATGCTGCTGAGGCCCGGAAGATCGGCTATCCGGTCATGATCAAAGCTTCCGCAGGGGGTGGCGGCAAAGGTATGCGGGTCGCCTATTCCGAGGACGAGCTCAAACCCGGCTTAGAAGCCGGGATGAGGGAAGCCAAAGGTGCTTTTGGAGATGAGTCCGTCTATTTGGAAAAATACATCGAAGAGCCCCGGCATGTGGAATTCCAGGTGCTGGCTGATACTCAAGGGAATACCGTTCATCTTTTTGAGAGGGAGTGTTCGATCCAAAGGCGTCACCAGAAGATCGTAGAAGAAACACCTTCTCAAGCCCTGGATCCGGAACTCAGAGCCCGCATGGGAGAGATGGCTTGTAAGGTCATGCAGACGGCCGGCTACAACAATGCAGGCACAGTGGAATTTCTCCTGGATAAGAACAATAATTTCTATTTTCTGGAAGTGAATGCCCGCCTGCAGGTAGAACATCCGGTGACGGAATTGGTAACAGGTCTGGATCTGGTTCACCAGCAGATCCGCTTAGCTGCCGGAGATAAGCTGGCGCTTCGCCAGGATGAATTGGCTCAGAAGGGGCATGCCATCGAGTGCCGGATATATGCCGAAGATCCCCTCAATAATTTCCTGCCTTCTTCCGGGAAGATATTGTACCTCAAGGAACCGGCCGGGCCTGGAGTGAGACATGACTGCGGTATCTACAGTGGGAGTGATGTTCCTATCTATTACGATCCCATTCTGGCCAAGCTTATCGTCTGGGCAGAGGACCGGGACCGGGCTTGTGATCGGATGGTCAATGCCCTTAACGACTATGTTGTGTTGGGCGTGAAAACCTCGATCGATTTTCTTAAGGACGTTATATCTCATCCTAGTTTCAGAAAGGGCGAGACCACGACCGGTTTTATCCAAGAACATTTTGCTGAGTGGCAAGGCCATGAGTATGATCCCGGGCTGAAAGATCTGGCTCTGCTTGCAGCCGCCTTCCATGCACAAACGGATGGGGCTGCAGCATCAAGAGCAGGTTCCGTTCGTCTTGAAAGCCCTTCTCCGTGGGATACCTTGGGAAAATGGCGCATAGGAGGGAGGTAGGGTGGAAATCGAATATATACTGGACGGCGAAGTTTACTGCTTGTCCCTTGAGAAAAAAGGGGATGCTTACCTGGTTAAAGTAGGTGACAAGACCCTGGAGGCGGATATCCAGCAGCTGGGTCCGCATTCTCTATCCTTATTGATTGCCGGGAGATCCTATCAAGCCTATATTGTTAAGGATAAAGACCGGCGCCTGGTGCAGATCCAAGGGCAGCAGTTCGAACTCAAAGAACCTTCTCAGGACTCCGATGGGTTTATTGGAGGAGGAGGTTCCCAAGAAGACGAGCTGATAATAAAAGCACCCATGCCCGGCAAGGTGATCAAGATC
>JAUWSR010000036.1 GCA_030609975.1 Acidobacteriota bacterium
CGCCCCGAGACGGGCCGTCTCATTTAGGGGCCGATTTGGTCTTGCTCCGGATGGGGTTTACCCTGCCCCTGAAGTCACCAGCAGGGCGGTGAGCTCTTACCTCGCCTTTTCAACCTTGCTCCGCAGGAAGGCTAGGCCATTCCTACCGGGCGGTGTGTTTTCTGTGGCACTTTCCTCCGGTCGCCCGGAGTCGCCGTTAACGACCATCCTGCCCTCAGGAGTTCGGACTTTCCTCTCCGCCGTCTCCCCGAGAGGAGGACGGAGCAACCACCTCGCCTACTCCAGCCTTTATCTTTATACCATATTGTTCTAATTTCTTATAGAGGTTGCTGCGAGGGGTATCGATCTCCCGGGCGGTTTGAGAAATGTTCCAATCGTTTTCTTCGAGTTTGGCCAAGATGAATTCTTTTTCCGCCAGGTCACGGTATTCCTTGAGATTATTAACCCGAGATGCCTCGGGAAGATATAGACTGGATTCCCCCCGCAATTCCTGAGGCAGGTCCTTCTTATCGATCTTATCCCCTTCGCTCATGATGAGCACTCGCTCCACAACATTTTTGAGTTCCCGCACATTGCCATTCCAAGGATATCTTTTCATGGTCTCTAGAGCTTCCGGAGTAAAAGATTTCATCCGGAAATTATTATCCTCTGCAAAGTTTCGGCAGAAGTATTCCACCAACATAGGAATATCCTCTTTTTTGTCACGCAGCGCGGGAGACGTCAGAGGAACGACATTTAAACGAAAGTAAAGATCCTCCCGGAAGTTGCCTTGCTCGATCTCTTTCTTCAGGTCTTTATTGGTCGCTGCGATTACCCGGACATCGACCCTCTCGATCCTGCTGGAGCCCACTTTTTGTACCTCTCCCTCTTCCAGAACCCGCAGAACCTTGGCTTGGGTCTTCAGGCTCATATCCCCGATCTCATCCAGGAAAATGGTCCCCCGGTCCGCCAACTCAAATTTGCCCAGTTTTTTCTCCGTGGCGCCGGTGAACGCTCCTTTGACATGACCGAACAGCTCGCTTTCTATAAGTTCTTCGGGAATGGCTGCACAGTTAACTTGGATAAAAGCATCGTTTTCCCGCAGGCTGTGGGTGTGGATGGCACGGGCGATCAGTTCCTTGCCGGTTCCACTTTCCCCATAGATGAAAATCGTGGCATTGGTAGGAGCGAGCTTTTTGATCTGCTCCCAAAGCTCTTTCATGCTGGTATGATTGCCCACCAATTGGTATTTCTTTTCAGCTTTCTGACGCAGATCCTTACATTCTCGGGCAAGTCGATTTTGGCTGAGTGCGTTACGTATACTCAGCAATACGCGGTCCCGGTGCAGTGGTTTTTCAAAAAAGTCAAAAGCCCCCAACTTGGTGGCTTCCACCGCGGTCTGGACGGTACCATGACCGGAGATCATAATCACTTCGGGAGAATAGGGCCGCTGCTTTAGCTCGGAAAGGAGCTCCAATCCATCCAAACCGGGAAGTCGGATGTCCAACAGGATCAGGTCCAAGCCTACGGTCTCATCTATCAGCTGCAGAGCTTCCTCCCCAGAAGATGCCTCCAGGGTAGCATAGCCCTCGTACTCAAATATCATCTTTAGAGATTTGCGGATGTTTTCTTCGTCATCCACGATCAGGATCTTCTCTTTACGACGTTTACCCATGTGTGGTTCCTTTTATGTGTGCTTTCTCCGGCAGTCGGGACTACTCGTCCTTTTTTGAATTCTCCTCAACCAGAGCCTTGCCTTTTTCAAGATTTTCTTGAGATTTGGCAGGCTGACCCAGCCGGTTATAAATATCCGCCAGCAGAAAATATCCCAGGGGAAGATCCTTTTGAGGCGGATTCAGCTCGATTCCCTTCTCCGTCAAAACGATGGCTTCCTGGTACATCGTCCCCCGGCTGAGATAAATACGAGCCAGGTAGAAATAGCTCAAGGGGAAATTAGGATTGATCTCCATGGCTTTATTGAGATATTTTTCCTCTTCCCGGTCATCTTTCAGAAACCGATAGATACGCGAAAGATTGAAGCTCGCACGAAAATTGTAGGGATTGTTCTCGAGCTCCAGTCTGTATTCTTCCGCAGCCTTAGTGAGGTCCTGTCGCTCTTCGCTGAGCAAAGCCAGGTTGAAATGCAGCTCTCTGAGCTGGGGATTGGTCTCATCGGCTATCAGCAGATAGTCCTCTGCTTCGTCCAAACGGCCCAGTTTGACGTAAACACCCCCCAAGGCACTGTAGGCCGAGGCTGAATTCGGATTGAGTTCACGGCCCTTCTCATAATAAACGACCGCCTCCTCATATTTATCCTGGAGCATCATGATGTTCCCTATGGATAGAAAAAGCTGCGAATCCGGTGGAACCGTATCGATGATGCCCAACGCAAAGCGCTCGGCTTCCTCCAGGTCTCCCAATCCCAGGTAGGAGTTTATGAGGTTGATGACAATAAAGGCATCGTTCGGTCGTCTTTCCAAAGCTTGGAAAAAACTGTCCAGAGAATTCTGAAAATCCCTCTGTTTAAAATACAGGTTGCCTAAGGTGAAGTAAGCATCGATGACTTCGGGATCTTCGTCGATTATCCCCTGAATAAGGGCAACGGCCTCATCATATTTTTCCTCGAGCATCAGCTCCTTGGAGCGTGAAAGCTGATTAAAAATCCCGATCTTTTCGCGGGGATTGGCAAGAGCACGTCCTTCGAGTGTGGACTGGTCGGCGAATGACCCAATATAACCCAAGGCAGCCAGTTTTACACGGGCTTGTTCGTCCAGGCTCCGGTAGTCCAACTCAAATCCTCCCCGACTGGCATCGGCCATGAATTGTTCCGCCAGGTTGAACAGTCGCCGGGCTTCTGCCGGTTGGGAATCGATCAGATTTTGTCGTTCCTCTGGATCTTGATCGAGATCATAGAGTTCCAGATCGGGCGCGATGATCAGTTTATATTGACGTTCCTGGATGGTTTTAAGTTCGCTCCACCCATAGTGGAAGCGGGGATAAAAGGTCTCGGCATAGGCTATGTTGTTTTCGAAGCCTTGTTCATCATACATGATAGGCAGCAGACTCTGTCCCTGCACCTGAGAAGGAATGGGCGTTTCATCCATTTCCAAAATAGTGGGCATGATGTCTACCAAAGAGACCACGGTTTTGCGGCGGAGATTGTGCAGCTCGGGGAACGGCGTTACTACGATCAAGGGGACATGAACGCCTTCCTGGTAAACGAAATAACCATGTGTGCTCTCATCGTGTTCTCCCAAGCTCTCCCCATGGTCCGCAACGAAGATCAAAACCGTATTCTCAACGAGATCGTTCTGCTCAAGATACGACCAGAGACGTCCCAACTGAGAGTCGGTGTAGGCGATCTCGCCTATATAGGGGCGGTTGGGATATCTTTCCCGGAAAGGAGAGGGGGGATCATAAGGGGTGTGGGGATCATAAAGATGAATCCAAGTGAAGAATCTTTCGTTTTTGTGCTGTTCAAGCCAGGATAAGGTCTCATCGATCACTTCGTCCCCACGGCGCTGTACGTTTCCCAGAGAGATGGATTTGTATTTGCTTAGATCGAACTGATCGAAATAATAATCAAAGCCCTGATCCAGACCCCATTTTGAATCGAGCACATAGGCGGCCACAAAAGCGGAGGTTTGATAGTCTTTCTCCTTAAAAACCTCAGCCAGCGTCGTCAACTCTTGCGGCACCAGGAAGCCTCCGTTATCGCGTACGCCATGGAAGAGAGGTTGAGTACCTGTTAAGAGAGAAGTGTGAGAGGGAAGAGTCAGCGGCGTCTGTGCGATACAATGCTCAAATAACACTCCACGTGAAGCGAACATATCCATGGTAGGGGTTTCGATGCCGGGAAATCCATAACATCCCACCCGGTCGGCGCGCAGAGTATCGACCGAGATCAGGATATAGTTTAAGTTCTGTTTTTTTTTCAAGCCTTCAAACGAGGTTTTGGGGGCTTGAAGAAAGAAAAAATAAACAACAACCAAGACCACCAGTACAAAAACGGCCACAGGAACAATAAATTTCCAGGGAAAGGATTTCTTTTTCTTAGGAGGTTGCTTTTTTGGAGGAGGTTTCTTCATAAAAGAATTCTACCAGAAAATGGGTGGGACATAAATCTTAAATTGGAGGGACTCGCGTGAAAAAAAAGGGAGACCGACAAGCGGTCTCCCTTTGAATATCTGCGTCTGCTTTGAGTTTAGAAAGAAAACCGTGTGCCTAAACGTATCGCTCTAGGATTGACAAGGCCTAAGACGTTATGTCCATCGGGTCCAGGTGCATCGGGCACATACTGATGCGGTTCCCAGTCGTAACCCCAGCGAGTACCCCATCTTGTGATGGTGTCTGAGTTGAAGACGTTAAAGATGTCCATAAAAGCTCCGATGCGGTACTTCTGTGAAATCGTGAACGTCTTTTCCACACGAAGGTCTAAGTTAACACGTGCATCGTACCTTCGTGAACCCCGTTGTTCGGCAAAGAAGGTAACCCTTCCCTGATCCAAGCGTGTAAGGATGCGTTTCGTCCAGGTTTCTCCCGTTATGTAACTGAAATACGCGTTGAACCAGATATCTAGAGGAAGGATATAACTGCCCTGCAGCTTCACCATGTGCGTAGGATCTACCGTGGTGCGGCCGTCTCGATTGATCCAGGCATTGGGGTCTGTGGTGTTGGTCCAGCCGATATCATCTCCAAAACCGTTGTCTATCGTGCCTTTGGTTTGGGAATAGACATAAGAGGCCAGCAATTGCCAGCGATTCGACATGCGCTTGTTGAATGTGAACTGAAGTCCGTTGTAGGTTCGAGTGGGGTCATCCGGGATCCAGGGATCGCCTTTTTTGTAGTTGCCGAACCAGTTTTCATTTTCTCCAGGGTTTAAGGAATTGTAGACGTCCCATGTTCCGGAGTTGTATTCGTCGCTAATGGTTTCGATTTCATATTGTCCGACAGTGTCATACTTACCGAGGAAGTTTTTCCAGCTCCGGTTGATGTAGGTGATCCCAAAGGAGGCATCACGGAAGAGTTCCCGCTCGATCGCCACTGTAAACTGTTCCATGTAGGGGTGCTTGAGATTGTCTAAGCTCTGTACCTGCTCATGCACATCACGCCACGATTCAACCCATTCATCGCCATCCTTATAGTAACCAACATAATCACTCCAGTTTTCGGCAGGAGCGAGTTCCCAATGCAGGCCGGCGTACATGTTTTCGGTGAATTGTCCGTAATGGGCCTTGAGAACGGTGGTGTGATCACCAAAAATATCCCAGGCCAAACCGATCCGCGGCGAGAAGCGGTTGGTGTTGTAAACATTGCCGGATACGTCTTTGATCGATCCCTGCATCAGGCTCCAGCGCACACCGATATTCAGGGTGAGCCGGCTGGAAATAGACCAGCTGTCCTGTGCAAAAACTTCCGTTCGGGAGTAACCCTGATCTACATCGTAACCTTCGTATTGATAGGCATACAGATATCCAAACCAGTCATAGATATAGGCTGCGTTTCCGATACCCGGAACGTTGCCTGTGTAGCCGAACCTATCTCTGGCCGAACCCGTCTCGAACTCAGCACCGAATTTAAAATCATGGTTTCCCTGGATAAAATCCTCAGCATAGTGGGAGAGGGCGGCATTGGCCTGATAACGATCTCTATCCGCTTTGTACCACCAGTTGCTGTTGTTATACCATTGATAGTCTTCTGCACTAAAAACGGCTGTCCCTTCCCCTTGTGGATCCAGATAATAAGAACCGACAAAAAAGGATCCCTTTATGTCAAAAAACGTTTTGGGATTGATGATCCAGGTCAAGTCAAAATTACCCACCCAATCCGGGGAGGTTTGATCGACACAGGTTTCCGGGGTGGGATGGGTCGCACTGGCACGGCGGTTGATCCCATTGTAGGTGTCATTTTCAACAAATGCCGTCAAATGAAAATTTGAGCTCAACTGGGAGGTGATCTTTCCAAAAAAGCGGGGCTGTTTATAGTCTCTGGAATGAGGTGCCTGAAACCCGGCCGGACGGTCTTTTTCACGGAGATACTGGGCTCCAAAAAAGAACCAGAGCCTATCCCTGACAATGGGGCCTCCCAGGTTTGCACTGAGATCCAGTAAACCCTGAACGGGAGATTCCAGGTCCGGGAAATCTTCCAGGTAGGCACCGTTGTTCTCGGCCGTCCAGAATCCTTTTTTGGTGTCCTGAAAGATAACCTGGGCTGAGCCCGAAAACTGGTTTCCGCCGGATTTGGTGATAGTGTTAAAGATAACACCCGTGAAAGCTCCGTATTCAGCCGGGAGCCCTACACCCATAACCTTGACTTCTTCCAAGATATTGTAATCTAAGAATACCCAAGCGGATCCTCCACTCGGGTCGGAGACATCCACACCATCGACCTGATAGGAAATCCCTGTGCTTTCCGAAGCGCCATAAGCCGAATTGCTGGTAACACCAGGGGCCAAGTTTACAATGTCAGCCACAAATTGATTGGTAGGGATGTTTCGAAGCAGATCACTGGAGAGTGTCACAGACGCGGTCTCCGATGTCTTGACATCCACGGTGGGCGATTCAGCAATAACTGTAACTTCCTCCTGCATGGCTGTCTGTCTCAGCGTCAGATCCACTGTGAGGCGAACGGTTGTGGTGAGTCGGATGCTCTCATGTACGGCGGATGTAAATCCATCAAGCTCAGCTCTTACAGTATACAATCCAGGCGGCAGCGCGGGAAAACGGAAGTTACCTTCAATACTGGTGATAGCGGTGCGCTCTCCCATAATCTTTGTGCTGGACAGCGTTACCGTAACCCCAGGCAGAGGGGTACCCTCTTCATCTAAGATCGTGCCCACGATAGCTCCCGTTTCCCGAGATTGAGCAAAGCTAAGTGGTGAGAGAATGAGCAAAAGTGCAATCAGTGTTAAAAATAATTTTAATCTCAATAATTCCTCCTTAATACTTCATTATAAATCCTAATTCATGTGATTTCTATGATACTGCCGTTCTGACATCACCTCCTTATTCGGTAATAACTTGCTTTGTTTCATACCTTATGTACAACAAATTAGACGCAAGTTTCATGCCAAATCACATATATATATACGTTCCACATTCTAAATAAGTTATATTTATTTAATAATTTTATTATTCCAATATATTGAATATAATCCAATTATTTGAATTAATTCCCCCATAAATATCTTAAATCATAAATATTTGTTATTTGACTCTATGTGGATTTTGCTTTAACCCGTCTGTCTTGTCAATTGAAAATTTCTGCTTCTTCTGCTATTTTTAAATTAAGAGGATGTTTACATGAGAAAAGGATTAGCAGTTGCTCTTTTAGTGCTGATGGCAGTGGGATTGACTGCGGAAGACGATATCATACCGGCTCATAAGGAATGGCTCGAGCTCACAGCTCCTATCATCACCAAGATGGAAAGAGAAGTCTTTTTAACTCTGAAATCAGCAGAAGAGCGCAACCGTTTCATTCAGATCTTCTGGAAGCAGCGCGATCCACGCCCCGATACCGAAGAAAATGAGTTCTACCAAGAATACCTGGAGAGAGCTCAGTATGCCGACCACCAATTCGGCCGACAAAGCTCAAAAAGAGGGATTCAAACGGAGAGAGGGTACTATTATCTTCTCCTGGGTCCTCCCTTGGAGAGAACCATGTATACCACATCGTCCCAGATCCTGCCCCTGGAGCTGTGGTATTACAAGGGAGAAATACTTTACGGCCTTCCCGCCTACTTCTACCTTATTTTTTATCAACCTGAAAGCATCGGAGAGTATCGGCTCTATCATCCCGGTCTGGAAGGCCCGGAAAGGCTCATTATTCACACTTCGCCCGGCATTATGTTCGATCGTGAAGCAGCCTACAAAATTATCAGGAACGCATCCACAGAGTTAGCCAGTGCTTCGCTGAGCTATCTTCCTGGGGAAAGATCCTTTGATGTTTCCTCATTTTCGTCAGAATCGATCATTGCCGGCATACGCACTGTCTCCGAGAAGAAATATTCAGACCGTTATGCTCAAAACTATCTCACTTATAAAGACTACGTCGAAACGGACTATACACACAACTTTTTAGAGAGCAATCTTTTGCTCAAAGTGTTTCAAAACTCCCGTCAATCCTTCCTCCACTGGGCCATTGAACCAAAATCGATAAATTTCGCCAATTTTCAAGACCAGCACCAAGCAATATACCAGCTTTTGATACGGATTGAAGACCCAGAGGGACACCTCCTCCTGGAAAAAGAGGAAGAGATTCCTCTGCGGATCACACAGAAGCAATACGAAACGCACGATAAACAATTGTTTTCTTTTCAAAACTTGGTTCCGGTGATTCCCGGGAACCATACTCTTTTCCTGCTGCTCAAAAACAAGACCGCTCGCGATTTCACCTCCCACCAAAGAAAGATCCATGTTCCCGAGCCAGCCGGAACCTCCAGCTTGAGCCCTCTCCTCCTTTATCACGGACGCGAAAGGCTGGGTGGCTCTCAGTCCCTCAGAGCTTTCTCCTTCTCAGGAACGCATTATTTAGTCAATTCAGAGAATAACTTTCTTCCCGATGAGGAGATGGGAGTATTTTGCCAAGTCTATAACATTAAAAATATTGCTGCCGAAACCCTCCAGCTTCAGATTGTTACCACAACCAAAGTGCAGCCCATTATTACGAAAAGTTTTCCTATAAACGAGGCCCTTGAGATTCAAGGCAGGTCTTTGGACACGGGTCCTATCCCGCTTTCCTCTCTAAATCCTGGATACTACAGTCTGGAGCTTTCCATTCTCGATCGACAAGGCGAGAAACTCCTGAGCGAGAGCGAAAATTTCATCCTCTTGGCTCAAGCCTTCCCTGTTATTCCCTGGGTCTTCTCCAAACAGCATCTTCCCTTTCCCAACTCCGTGCATTTGTACACGCTCGCTTCCCAATACTTCCTAGCAAGCGACTACAGCCATGCCCGCAGCGCTTTAGAACAAGCCTTAAACATGCAGGAGGATCCCAATGCCCGCCTTCTTTTGGGAAAGACTCTATATGCGCAGCAGGACTATCAGGGATCCCTAAAAACAGTACAATCACTGTATCAAACGACCGGGAACAGGGAAACCGCCAAACTGATCGCATTGAACCACGTTGCCTTAAAAGAATGGGCTCAGGGAGTGATCTATTTAGAAAAATTGTTGGAGAGCTCCTTGGAGATCGGTGTGCTGAACCTAGCCGGGGAGTGCTACAACAATCTCAAGCAGCCGGAAAAAGCGCTTCCGGTTCTGCAAAAATCCCTAGAGCTCAATCCTGATCATCCAAACATCAAACAGCTTCTACAGCAAACTCAAAACGCTATCGAAAAAAAAACCAATAAACTAAGGTAGTGATTTTACGTTAAATACAATAAGGAGATTTGGAGGCCGACATGATTAAACGATATATGCTGACTGCTCTGTTGTTTTTGTTCTTATTCTCTCCTATATGGGCTCAATATCAAGGAAAAATCGAAGGGCTTGTGACGGATACCGCAGGTATGGCCTTGAGCGATGTCGCCGTGACCATCACGTCTTTGCAAGGAGGCGCTGCAAACTTATCAGTTAAAACCAACAAGAAAGGTAAATTTGTTCAAATCGGTCTGCGCCCGGGTTCTTATCAGATCAGCTTTACGAAAAAGGGCTATATGACAGGCACTCTCGAGATCAGAATAGGAGTCGCTGATAAACGGGAGGTAAAGGTTCAGCTGGAAAAAGCTGCATCAAGCGTTGAGGTCGTTTTTGCTAAAGCCGACAAGCTTTTCCAAGCCGGCAACAAACATTATGAGTTATCAGAATATGAAAAGGCCATCCTAAAATTCCAGGAGGCCATCGCACTTTATGACCAACAGTGGGCCTATTTTTTCAATCTAGGTCTGGCCCAAAAAAAACTGGGGCAGAGCCAGGCTGCCTTCGAATCCTTTCACAAGGCCGTAAACATGAATCCCGAAAGTTTCAGCTGCAATAATGAGATGGGAGAAGCTCTGGCTCTTATGGAAAAGCATGAGGAGGCCCGGCCCTATTACCAAAAAGCCATTGAGCTCAACCAGGATGATTCAAACAGCTATTTTAACTATGGAGCGATCCTGCTGAAACTGGGAGAAAGCGCACTTGCCTTGGAGGCTTTTCAAAAGGTGGTCGAGCTCGAGCCGGACCATGCTGATGCCTATTATCAATTGGGTATGCTGTATGTTGGGCAGAATTTGAAGGAAGATGCGATGAAGAGCCTGGAAAAATTTCTGGAACTGGCTCCGGATCATGCCCAAGCCCCGATTGCTCAGCAGTTGTTGGAATATCTTAAGAAATAGGAGCATAGATGAAAAGCAAAATTTTAGGCATGGGAGTTTTATTGATCAGCCTCTGCCTGTCAACTCCTCGGATTGGTCAGGCTGCCGATAAATATAAGGACTGGCTCAAAGACGTGGACCTTATCATCCTGAAAGAGGAAAGGGCACAATTCAAAAAACTGAAAGATGACAAAGACATGGATTTATTCATCTCTCTCTTTTGGGCCAAACGGGATCCCACGCCAAATATGGAAAAAAACGAATTCAAAGAAGAATATTACAGGCGCTTAGATTATATCGAGGAAGCATTTTATTATGGCTTGAACCAAGGAGTGGCCACAGATATGGGCAAGGTCTATTTGTTTCTCGGTCAACCCGCTCGGACTTTTCGTAACGACCCGCGCCTTGAGGTCTGGATTTACCCCTCTTTGCCTTGGATGAATCTGCCGAAATCAACATTCAGTATGGTATTCACGGCCGTGTCGACCGAATATGTCGATGTTTCCGCAGCCCGCACACGAACAACCGTTACAGGGGCAGACATCGAGGGGTTTACTTTAAACCGCACCAAAACAGATGCCCAAGTGATGGAAGCTTACTATGCCTATCCCCGGCAGATGGTACGAAATCCGGATCTCACAGAGATTCCTGAATACACGGAGGCTCCAGCTTCTACCTTAGATCCCTCTTTAGGCGGCCTCCTCCAGCAGGTCCAAGAGAATCCTGAATCTGCGCTCTCCATCCCCTTTGCTCAAAGTACACTGTTTACTAAAGCCGAAAACAACAGCAGCTACCTCTCCTTGGTATACTCGTTTCAGCCCCAGAATATGCTGGGCAAGAAGAGTATGACATTCTTCGGAAGGCTGGAATCTGAGTCAGGCACTCAAGATTTCAAAATGGATAAAGAGATCCATTCCGAGGAACAAGATCAGATCGTTCAACTTGGATTTCCTGTATTGCCAGGGGAATACGACCTCTATCTTGGCTTCTATGCGAAAGACACAGAAGTCCATTCCATCAAAAAAACTCGCATAGAGGTCCCCAGCTTTTGGACTGAGGAGCTATCGCTGTCCTCTCTTCTTGCCTCAAACCAGGTTCAAGAGGTCAAAACCCGCCCTCAGTCGGGAGAAGAGTTCGATGTGTTTTTTCTGGGACGATACAAGCTTAGCCCAGATGTCAAGCACAGCTATACTAAAAAAGACGCGCTGAATGTCTTTTATCATATCTACAACATCGCAGCAGATGAGAATCATAATTGTTCTCTCCTGATCGAATTCGCGCTGGAAAAAGCCGGAAATCGCTATGGCTTGAATCCGCAAAAGAGACAGAAAAGCCTGGGCGATCAGCGGGACATCCTGGAAGGCACACAGATCCCCCTGTCGGCCCTTCCAGAATTGGGTGATTACACCTTGATCATCACAGTGACAGACGAAATCGCCCAAAAATCAGCCATCCAAACACTGGCATTCACCGTTCACGACTAAAAGACAACTCATTGTTATTTTATTGTTCTGAGTCCAAGTGATCCTCAATCCGCCTGAACCGCATGAAGAATTGAGTCGTTTCCATTAAGGGTGGGTGGTTGGGGGAGGATTGGATGTCGGGCACCTCACCGTCTTGTCACGTCATCCCCCTTGGTGTAAGATGTTGGTAGAACCATGTGGAAGCCGATCCTGCTCATTTTCCTGGTGATCCTGGCAGGAGTGGTCGGATACGCATTGATCGAAGGTATGTCCGCTCTGGACGCCTTTTACATGACCATTATCACTGTTTTTACCGTGGGCTTCCGCGAAGTCCAAGTATTGACTCCTGTGGGGAAACTTTTCACAATTTTTATTATCCTCGGTGGTGTGGGAACCATTCTCTTCACCGTCAGCAAATTGGGTGAGATCATGTTCGGTGGGGGGATGCGATCCTTTGTGTGGAGAAAAAATATGGAGAGGCACATCAAGAACCTCAAAGACCACTACATTATCTGCGGCCACGGCCGCATGGGACAGACCGTTAGGGCGCGCCTTCTGGAAGAGGGAGTCCCTTTCGTAGTCATAGATAACAATCAAGGAAAATTGGAAAATCTGGAACAAGAAAAAACCTGTCTTTATATATTGGGGGATGCCTCTCAAGAGGATATCCTTATTGAAGCAGGCATAAAACGGGCCAAGGCCTTAGCCGCCCTACTCCCCTCAGATGCAGATAATCTTTACCTAACCTTCACGGCCAAACTCATCAATCCTTCCCTCTTTGTCCTGTCAAAAGCGTTGGAGGAAGAAGCGGAGAAAAAGATCCTCCAGATAGGCGCCAATAGGGTCGTCAGTCCCTACAAACTGGGCGCCCTGAAGATCGCACAGGGATTGATGCGGCCGGCCTTAGTGGATTTCATGGATCTCATCATCCGGCGTCAAGAGCTGTCTCTGCTCATGGAGGAGATCGTGGTTCCCCGGAAATCCAAGATCGTAGGCCGCACCCTCACGCAGTGTCAGATCAGACAGAAGTCCAACGTGATCGTTGTAGCCATAAAAAAACCGGGCGAGGATATCGTTTTTAATCCCTCTCCCGATATGGAGATGAACATCGGAGATACACTCCTGGTCCTGGGCGATGGAGAGGCCATCAAACAATTCGACAAGCAATTCATCCAGACAGCCGCATGATATTCATTAGAAAAGGGCCACTTCTTTTCTTCAGTTTTTTTACAGTCTGCTTCCTTTTAGGATCGCTTTTTGCTCAGGATGAGGAACAAGAGACAATCTCCAAATCTTACGAATTGGACAATGGACTTAAAGTTTTTCTTTATGAAAAACAGACTATCCCTCTAGTCAACTGCGTTTTTGCCGTCAATGTGGGTTCAAAGGATGAAACCGCTGAAGAAAGCGGTCTGGCCCATATTCTAGAGCACTATATCCTGTTCCGTGGCACCAAAGAGCGCAGTGGAGAGGAGATCGGTCGCGACATTCGCCGTCACGGGGCCTATTTTAACGCCCACACCGGCCGGGATCTCTCTATGTTCGATATCACGCTCCCATCTGAACATATGGAATTCGCTTTAGATAATTTTAAAGATATTCTCTTCAATCTGGATATTAAGCAGTCAGCGCTCGACGAATAAAAAGAAGTCATCTTGGATGATATCAACCAGCTACAGGATGATCCCTTTCGATTGGCAACTTCACTTGTCTATCAGAATCTTTTCCCTGATCATCCCTACCAGAAGCCCATCACAGGCACCGCTGAGACTGTCCGAAGAGCAACGGCTGAACAGATGACAGAGTTCTACAAAAAATATTTCTCACCTGGAAATTCCTCCCTGGCGATCGTCGGAGACATGTCAATCGAGCAAGCTGAAAAAATGGTCGCTCAGATTTTTGGCGATTTGGCGAAGGGTGACATGACACCTTCTCCCCTTCCGCCCACCACTCCGCTCAAAAAAACGGTCGAGATCAAACATGAAATGGATGTCAACCTGGGATACCTGGTGATCGGGCTGACCGGGCCCGACTACAATAATCCCGACCAATATGCCATGGATGTCCTCACTGAGATCTTCGGACGCGGGATCAATCCCATGCTTTACCATCCTTTGATGCAACGCCGGATACGACCCAATTCCATGACGATGGGATACAGTGCCTATAAATGCGGAGGAGCTATCATCATCCAGATTGCCCTTGAGCCCAAATATCTGAAACGAGCGCAGCGGGAGATCCAAAAGTACTTAAAGAAATCCCATCGCTTGGAATATTCCTCCAAAGACGTTTTCGGTGAGGCCGAGATCTATGCTATGGATTTCATGGGAAGCGCCAAGAACCGCATCCGTTTCCGCGGTGAACAGGCCCAGGAAAGAGGCCTGGCCATCGCCAGCAGCCTGGCGCGCTTCATGCTGTTGAATGAGATCGAAGAGAGAGGCGATTATCTACAGCACATTGCCGATATCAGCTCGACCAAGTTGAGGGGTACCGCCGGCAAATATCTTGGCCAAAAAAACTGCATAGTGATTTCCATCAACCCGCTTGAGAAGCAGTGAGATGTTTAAGCAGAGAAAAAATATACTGCTTTCCCTCCTGATTTTCACCTGTTGTGTCGTTTTAGGCGATTCCGGCCCTCAGGCAAAAAACTGGCACAATTTTATCCACAAGAGCACTTTAGAAAACGGCCTGCCCCTTATCTATGAATGGGATGATTCCTCGCAGATCACCGTCCTCCAGATATTCATCAAAGGGGGGCAGCATGCCGAGCCAGGGGGAAAATCCGGCCTGGCTTATATCACGACCCGGCTTACTCTGGAAATACCGGATCAGTCAAAGACCCAGGAACTGATGAACCAGGCAACACGCATATATATGGCCTGCAGAGAAGACTTCTCTCACATCACGCTCTCCTGTTTATCTGAGAACCTGAAAGATGCACTGGAGGTCATGTCCAAGATCTTCAGCAAACCTCTTTTTTCGGGAATACGCATCGACCGCTTAAAAGAACAGATGGAGAGACAACAAGACCGTGATGCGGATGAACCTTTTAACCAAGCCCATAATGCTTACATGAAAGTTTTCTTCAGCGGTTCCCCTTATGCCAACTCGATCTACGGAGACGAAGGATCGCGTAAGGCCACCAAAAAAAGGGACATCCAGCTATTCTTTCAGACGTATTTCAAGTCAGGAAACATGGTTGCAGTGGTTTCCACGGACCTGCCTGAAGATGAGCTTAAAGCCCTGATGAATTCCTTACTGGGAGTCTTCCCCAAAGGATCTTCCCCCGAACCCATCTCTTTTGAGATCAGCCCTGAAGTAAAAGAAACGGTTACCATCGAAAAGGACACTCAACAGTCATTTGTCTCTGCCGGTTATTATATCGCTAATTCATCACCCACAAATTACATCCACGCCCTGTTGGTCGACAATCTTCTCGGGAAAGGTATCAACTCCAGACTTTGGAACCTACGCATCAAAGACAAATTGGCATACAATGTAAATTCCCGCTTCACTTTTACACAGGAAGGCATATTGTTGGAAGCTTTCCTAGAAACAGAAAATTCTAAACGGGAAGCCGCTCGGGAAGCCCTGTACCAGACATTGAGCTCACTGTTCTCTGAGGGGATCGAAGAGGACGAACTCAATACCACCAAAGCTTTCGCCAAGTCTCTGCTTCTCCGTAATAACGAGACTAAAGAAAATCGGACACGCACCTTAGCTTTTTTCGAGACCATGGTTTTGGGTTACGATTTTATGGAAAAGATCTTTGCACTAATCGATGCCACAACTCTCCAGGAACTGAACACCTTTATCCAAACTTACCTAAAACCCGAAAAGGCTTTATTTGTTATTATCGGCCCCTCAACCTGAACCTACGATCTCTTCCAATTCCTCCACTGTTTTGGGAATAGGTTTGCCCAAGATCCGTGAGCCCGATTCTGTAACCAAGACATCATCCTCGATCCGAATTCCTCCAAAATCAAGGTAATTTTTAACACGCTCATAATCGATGAAATCTTTAAATTTTTCCTCTTTGGCCCACTTTTCAACCAGGGCGGGAATGAAGTAGATCCCGGGCTCCACGGTCAGAACATAACCGGGCTGCAGCTCCCTCGCCAACCGCAGGTAAGCCAGGCCGAACTGATCGCTGCGCTTGATGGATTTATCATAACCCACAAAATTTTCCCCGAGGCCCTCCATATCATGGACATCCAGGCCCATCATATGCCCCAGACCATGCGGCATGAACAGGGCATGCGCTCCGGCCTTGACCGCTTCCTCAACATCACCCTGCATGAGGCCCAAATCTTTCAGCCCGGCAGCGATGACGGTGACGGCTTTGAGATGAACCTCCCTGTTTTTAATCCCTGGACCGATGGCCTCGATGGCGGTGGTCTGGGCGCGGAGTACCAGGTTATAGATGTCCTTCTGCTTTCCGGTAAATCTACCGCTTACGGGAAAGGTACGGGTGATATCCGAGCAGTACCCCATAGCCGTCTCTGCCCCGGAATCGTTCACCAGGAGACGGCCCTCCTCCAGCCGGTTCCCATGAAAATGGTTGTGCAGGATCTGACCGTTAATGGTCAAGATCACCGGAAAGGAGACGTAACCCTCTTGAGTGAGCGCGATCCCTTCCACCATGCCTGCGATCTCACTTTCCAAGATCCCGGGTTTTGTCATGCGCATGGCAGTCGTGTGCATTTCGTAGGCCACAGCCATTGCAGCTTCGATCTCCGCGATCTCCTCATTGATCTTGACCGAACGCTGTTCTACCACAGCCTTTATCAAAGCTTCGGAGACATAATCTTTAACCTGTCCGTTGCGCAGACCCAACAGATCTCCGAGCTGCATCACGGTTTTAGCCCGATAGGGCGGAAGGAAATGTACTTTTTTACCGGCTCGGATGGCAGCCTTTACAGTATTCCTAAGTTCGGCTGCCGGCCGGGTATCATCCACACCGACTCCTCGGGCACGGTCCTTGAACAAGGGCTGATCTCCCATCCAGATGATATCGTCCACACTCACATCATCGCCGAACAGGATATCTCGGCCCTCATCCACATCCACGAGCCCAGCCAATCCGGGGGAATTCAGACCGAAAAAATATAGAAAAGAGCTGTCCTGGCGGAAGTGATAGGGGTTGCCGGTATAGTTCATGGGGCTTTCATCATTTCCCCAAAAAAGCAGCAGTCCTGAACCGAGCTGTTCTTTGAGCTGCCGGCGTCTTTGGCTGTAAATCTTGGCATCAAACATGGGTCATCTCCTTTGAAGTTCGTGAAACACCATGTATATCAACTCTCCTGCGCAAA
>JAUWSR010000183.1 GCA_030609975.1 Acidobacteriota bacterium
AAAACACATCCTCCTCAATGGCAGGGTCCTCCAGTGATAGAGGAGGATCCACAAGGACAGGGGAGATCATCCATTCTCGAACAACTCCCCGAGCGGGAGCTTTTGGACTATCTGAAAAAGGCCAAGATCATTGGGATCTCCAGTGTTATCCAGGACGAAGAGCGCAACACAATTATATATGATGTCGAGCACGAGGATCTGGAGCAGCGGGTCGGCTTCAATGCTGTGGAACAAAAACACGACAGAAATAGTCCCATGGAGCGGCTGAGGCGTTACCAACACATGGTCGCAGCCTACCGCATAAGCCGCCTGCTGGAACTCAATATTGTCCCCCCGATTATCATACGGAAGATCGATAGGGAGGAGGGATCCCTCGTCCTTGTCCCGGAAAATGCTGTAAACAGGCCCTGGCTCGAGAGTGAGGGGCAGTTCGAGAGATACCTTGAGGAATTGCACCAGGAGGTAGCAGATGCGAGGGGATTTATGGCGCTTCTTGATATCGAGGACAATTTACCAGACAGCAGGATGCTGCTCCGCAAAGAAAGGCGGATACTCCTGGTGGATCTAACCAAAGGTTTTTCCAATTCATCGGACATTCAGGAACAATACCTGCCGGCGACATTAGAGTCAGAAACAAGGCTCGAAGAGCCGCTTAGTCCCTATCTGGAGTTGAAACTCCAGGAACTTACTCGAAAAGAGCTGCGAAAAGAACTTAAAAAGCTTCTCTCTAACGAGCAGATCGATGCCCTGTTGGGGAGGCGCGATAAGTTATTGGAGATCAGCGCCTCATTCGATAAGCGATAAGCCTTGTCACCTTCCGCCTCCCAGCTGTCTCCATTGACAATTCCCTCTGCGTAAATTAGTCTGGGGAAACGATTCGGAGGCAGGCATGCGGCGCGGTCTTTTACGTGGAATTCTCACATCTGGTTTCCTGATATCTTCCTTACTTTTCCTGAGCTGTGGAACAGAGAAGGGGAGGAGTGCCTCTCCGATCAACGTAGTGACCTTAGGCGACTCGATCACCATGGGAGTGCGCCAGGGAGTGAGCGCAGAACACACATTCTCTTCAATACTCGAGGATCTGCTGAATGAGGTGGGATTTAATGTTGAGGTCATCAATCAAGGCATTTCGGGAGAAAAGACCGATGCGGCCTTGTCTAGAGTTGAACGGGATGTCCTGAGCCTCGAACCGGATTATGTCGTCATCATGTACGGCACCAACGATGCGTTTATCGATGAAGGAAAGACAGAGCCTCGGCTTTCTTTGGAAGCGTATAAACGCAACCTGGCCGAGCTGGTGAGGCGATGCCGTGATGCTGGATTTATTCCGCTCCTTATGACTCCAATCCCCATGGGCGAGAGGAACCTGGCCGGTGCCTTCGAGCCCTATGTGTCTCAAGGCGTGAATTTCAAACTGGTTGCCTATGCCACTGCCTGCCGCGAGGTGGCCCGGGCGGAAGATGTGCCCCTGTGTGACCTCTTTGTTGAATGGTCCGATCATGCCCACAGAGGAACGATTATCGACCGCGGGATGTCTGATGGGATGCACCCCAATCCAGAAGGCCACGGGCTGATCGCCAAGAGCCTGTTCTCTGTTTTAGCTGAAGAGATAGGGGAACCTGTGGAACCTGACAGCATAAAGCCACCTGCCTATTCTATACCGATCCTTGACCTGGCTGACCAGAAACACCGACAAGTCGTGGTCGACCGTGAAAAGGACCAGTATCTGGGGCATCCCACGACCGTGCTCCTCGAAGATCAGAAAACTATGATCACTGTTTATCCTAAAGGCCACGGCAGGGGAGCGGTTATGATGAAGCGGAGCCCTGATGCGGGTCTCACTTGGAGCGAACGCCTGTCCACACCCGATAACTGGGCCACGAGCCAGGAGGTCCCCACCATACACCGTGTCATCGATCCTCAGGGCGTGAAACGCCTGATCATGTTCTCCGGGCTTTATCCCATCCGCATGGCCGTGTCCGAAGATGACGGCCTGAACTGGACACCGCTGAATCCCATCGGCGAATTTGGAGGGATCGTGGCCATGGGCTGTGTCGAAAGGCTGAATAATGGAGACTACCTGGCCATGTTCCACGATGATGGCCGCTTCATCAGAAACGGGGGCAAAACCACAGGAGTGTTCACGCTCTACAAGATCCTATCCCAGGACGGCGGGCTCACCTGGTCCGCACCCGAAGAGATTCTCAAGGGCAGCCGTGTGCATCTGTGTGAACCAGGGATCATTCGCTCTCCGGATGGGAGTCAACTCGCAGTCCTGCTCCGGGAGAACAGCCGGACACGGAACTCCTGGATCATTTTCTCCGATGACGAAGGTATGACCTGGACCAAGCCCCGCGAGCTTCCCGCGTCGCTTACGGGAGACCGGCACACGGGCCGTTATGCTCCGGATGGGAGGCTCTTCATTTCCTTCCGTGACCGCACGCATCTCTCGCCGACATGGGGAGACTGGGTGGCCTGGGTCGGAACCTACCAAGACATTGTGGAAGGGTCCGAGGGACAGTACCGCGTACGTCTCATGGACAACACCAGCGGTGCGGACTGTGCATATCCCGGTGTTGAGATGCTCCCGGATGGCACGGTCGTGACCACAACCTATGGGCATTGGGATGAGGGTGAACAACCATATGTTGTAAGCGTTCGTTTGAGGCTTAAAGAGCTAGACAGCATGGCAGTTGAAGGCGATGTGCTGGACGTAGAGCGGCGTTTGCCTTAGAAAACATATACGGGTTGGGTTTTGCTTTTGTCCGGCCCTCAGATCGCTTTAAAACTGTTATGATGATCCTGACCGTTTAGATGCGGCAGAAAAGGAGAGATAGGATGCGACAAATCAAACCTTGGCTCGGGAATTTCATGAGTGTGACGCTGCTGTATGTGGGGCTGTGCTCTGCACTGCTTGGGATCCAGGACCAAGAGCCCAATGATTGGGAAAATCCCCAGATGATCTCCAGCAACAAACAAGCGCCGCATGCCACCATGATGGTGTATCCTGACAAGGCCTCGGTCATCAACGGGGAGAGAAAACTCTCTCCGTTTTATCACAGCCTCAATGGCCAGTGGCGTTTCAACTGGGTGGAAAAACCCGTGCAGCGCCCCGAGGATTTCTATCGCATGGATTTTGACGACAGCCAGTGGGACCATATCGACGTTCCCTCCAACTGGCAGCTGAAGGGATACGGCATCCCCATTTACCTTAACCATCCCTATCCTTTCAAGAAAAACCCGCCTTTTATTCAGCACAACAACAATCCGGTGGGATCGTACCGGACAACCTTCCTGGTGCCTAAAAAGTGGGAAGGGAGACGGATCTTTTTGAATTTTGATGGAGTGGAATCGGCTTTCTATGTATGGGTAAACGGGAACAAGGTCGGCTACAGTCAGGGGAGTCGGCTTCCGGCTGAGTTCGACATTACGCATTATCTCGAACAGGGGGAAAATCTGCTGGCAGTCGAGGTCTACCGCTGGTCTGACGGCTCGTATCTGGAGTGTCAGGACTTCTGGCGTCTGAGCGGGATCTTCCGGGACGTGTACCTGTATTCAACCCCCAGTGTGCATATCCGTGATTTTGAGGTCAAAACCGATCTGGACGAAGACTATCGGGATGCAGGACTCGGTTTGACAATCAAGCTTGTGAATTTCAACAGAGAGGCGACCAGGGGAGTGAGTGTGGAGGCGCAGCTGATCGACACCGATTTGGATCAGGAATTGTGGAGAGGTGAAGCATCTGTGTCTTCGATCCCGGAGTCGTACACCCAACTGTTCCAGACACAAATAAAAAATCCCCGGAAATGGAGCGCAGAAAAGCCGGCTCTGTACACCTTGGTCCTGGCCCTCCGCGACAGCAGCGGAAGGATTCTCGAATACACCGGCTGCCGGATCGGATTCCGCGAGGTGGAGATGCAGGGCGGGCAGCTCCTGGTGAACGGCCAGCCGGTCCTGTTCAAGGGAGTCAACCGGCACGAGCATGATCCTTTGACCGGGCACTATGTGACACGGGCCTCCATGATCCGAGACCTCGAGATCATGAAGCGCTTCAACATAAACGCCGTGCGTACCTGTCACTATCCGGACGATCCCCTCTGGTATGAGCTGTGTGATGAGTACGGCATCTACCTCATCGACGAGGCCAATATCGAGTCGCACGGGATGGGTTATCACCCGGATGTGACTCTGGGCAACAACCCGGAGTGGAAGAAAGCGCACCTCGACCGCATCGAACGCATGGTGGAACGTGATAAGAACCACCCATCGGTGGTCATATGGTCCATGGGCAATGAAGCAGGCGACGGAGTCAATTTCGTGGCGGGCTCCGATTGGATCCACCAGAGGGATCCTTCCCGTCCTGTCCACTATGAACGGGCGCTCCTGCGCGACCATGTCGATATCTACAGTCCCATGTACATGCGTATCGAGGGGCTCAAGAGATATGCCAGCAAAATCCAAAAGAGGCCACTCATTCTCTGTGAATATGCGCATGCCATGGGAAACAGTGTCGGTAACCTGCAGGACTACTGGGATGTGATCGAGGCAGAGCCCCAACTGCAAGGCGGATTCATCTGGGATTGGGTCGATCAGGCCATTTTTACCAAGACCTCTGATGGCCGCCCCTTCTTTGGATATGGCGGTGATTTCGGAGATGTCTTTAACGATGGAAATTTCTTGTGCAACGGGTTAATACAGCCGAATCGGAGTCCTAATCCACATCTTTGGGAGGTCAAGAAGGTATATCAGAACATCAAGGTCAGGCTTGTGGATGCCGCGGCTGGAAAATTCCTTGTGAAAAACAAACATTACTTCGTTAATTTATTTAATATCAACTACTTATGGGACTTAAGGGCCGATGGCAAGATCATTCAATCCGGAGGACCGGAGTCCCTGGACCTGCCTCCCGGCCAGAGCGCTGAGATCTCCATACCATTTCAGCGACCCAAAGCGAATCCGCATTCAGAATTCATGCTGACCATAAAATTCGTCCTTTCCAAAGACGAGCTCTGGGCCGATAAAGGCCATGTCCTGGCATGGGACCAATTTGAAATACCGAGTTCAAATCCCGCTGCTGTCTTCGTGGATCCGGAAACCCTGCCAAAACTTGAGCTCACAGAAAACAGTAAGCATTTTATTATCGCGGGCGATGGATTCGAGGCAAGAATAGGGAAGGGGAGCGGTGCACTGGAAGAATATACGATGAACGAAAAGAAGCTCATCTCATCACCTCTGGTACCGAATTTCTGGAGGGCACCTACTGACAACGATAACGGTAACCGCATGGCCGCACGCCAGGCTGTTTGGCGTATGGCGGGGCCCCAGCGGGTCGTAACGGACGTCAAAGCTCAAAAAAGAGGGGATTACGCGGTCGAGATAATTGCCTACTGTGTCTTGCCTGCCGGCAAGTCCAGCCAGATCATGTCGTATACACTCTATGGGAACGGGGATGTTGTCATCAAGAATGAGTTCAAGGCAGGGATGGACCTTCCAAACCTGCCTCGGTTCGGAATGCAGATGGCGATCCCAAACAGCTACCATAATTTCACCTGGTATGGGCGTGGTCCGCATGAATCCTATTGGGATCGGAAATCCGGTGCTGCAGTGGGGATGTATACAGGTCAGGTAAAAGACCTGCTGCACCCATATATACGGCCGCAGGAATGCGGCAACCGGACCGATGTGAGGTGGTTGACTCTGACCGACGAAAACGGTGCTGGATGGCTGGCCGTGGGAGCCTCTGTGCTGAGCGTCAGTGCCTGGCCTTTTAGTCAGGATGCTCTGGAGAGGGCCAAGCATACCTTTGAGCTCCAGCAGGGGAACTCCATCACAGTCAATCTGGACCTCCGGCAGATGGGGGTAGGGGGAGATAACAGCTGGGGAGCCCGGCCGCATGCGCAGTACACGCTGCCTGCCGCTGTTTATTCCTACAGTTTCCGGCTTACTCCCTTATCCGGTAAGGAAACGTCTATGGATTCCTTGCTCAAAAGAGAATATTCTCAATAATTTTTTGAATGTCGGCATGCCGACATTGAAGAAAGCAGAAGGGGAGAGGCGCTAATTTTATTAATGTCGGCATGCCGACATTTTTTTCTTGCCATTTCAATTGTTTTTATATAAGTTGGCATTTAAGTCTTACTGAGCCTGGGAGAATACGCGTGATCATCGCCATTACAAACCAGAAGGGCGGAGTCGGCAAAACCACGACTGCGCTCAATGTGTCTGCGGCTATGGCGTTGATGGGTAAAAACACTCTCCTGGTCGACACAGACCCACAGGCTAACAGCACTCTGGCCTTTGTGGAGAACCCACTGCAATACGAGGAATCTCTTTATAATGTGTTGGCCAGCAACAATCAGGACATAAAAAAGATTATCGTCAATTCGACTGTGCCGGGCCTGGATGTCGCCATTTCAAAGATCTCCATGGCTAAGCTTGAGCCATCGCTTCTCGGGGACATCGACGGCCATTTCAGGTTAAAAGATGTACTGGAGCCCATACGCGGCAAGTATGAATACATAATCATCGACACAGCTCCCACCCTGGGTATAATCACTTTAAACGCGTTGGTAGCAGCGGATGCGGTCTTGATCCCGATTCAGTCTTCGTATCTATGCCTCGAGGGGACTGATGATCTATTAGAGACCATAGAAAAGGTCAAGCGGGTCGCAAATCCAGAGCTTCAGATCATCGGAGTCCTCGTCACGCTGCACGACAAACGGACAAATATCTCGAAAGATGTCGTGGAGAGGATAAAAGGAGTTTTCGGAAAAAAAGTATTCAGGACCATGATCTCCAAGAGTGTCAAGCTGGAGGAGAGTCCTGCTTATAGAGAGTCGGTTTTTACGTTTGCGCCGAGTTCGGTGGGTGCTGAGCAGTACAGGAAAGTCGCAAGGGAGATCCTTAGACGTGCAAAAAACTAAAAAAAGCGGTCTGCCCGGTTCTGTGGAAATGCGCCATGATGGGCATTTTGTAGAGTTGATCACCTCGAGAGCCGCAGGGCCGCGAATAAGAATGATACCTATCCAACGAATAGATCCAAACCCGCTGCAGGCAAGGAGCGAGTTAGGAAATCTCGAAGAACTCAAGTCTTCCATTAAGGAAAAAGGCGTTTTGGAGCCAATTTTAGTGCGTCCAAAGGGGGGAAGATATGAAATAATCGCCGGTGAGCGGCGTTACATGGCATCAAAAAGCATCGGAATGAAGGACATGCCCTGCATTGAGATGAATGTGGAGGATAATGAGGCCATGGAAATCTCTCTCATAGAGAACCTTCAAAGAAAAGACTTGAATGTATTTGAAGAAGCCGATGGATTGAAGACATTGGCTGAAATCTATAGTTATAACCACGCTCAGATTGCAGGAAAGCTCGGAAAGGCTCGATCTACAGTAACCGAAATCATCAATTTGAGCAAAATTCCGCACAACGTAAGAGAATTATGCCACCAGCTTAGTATAACATCACGAACTACTCTAATAGAGATATCAAAACTTAAATCTGAAAGAGACATGCTTCGTCTGATCCATGCCATATCTGAGAGAGAGCTTCGTCGTGAAGATACGCGAGATCTTTCAAAAAAGATAAA
>JAUWSR010000276.1 GCA_030609975.1 Acidobacteriota bacterium
GTTCTTGATGCCGTTCCTCCTCTATATCAACGGCAACCTTGGTTTTGTAGTGAATGAATTTAATGGGGATTGGACCCAAATGGCGGTATCTGCCTACAACGCCCAGATCAAACCCATCGCTGTAGGCACAATGTTGGTAGGTGCTTTTTTTACACTTTTTAAGATGCGTACAAGCCTGCTGACCGGGATCGGGAGATCCTTTCATGATGTAAAACAGACCCGCAAGGGGAAGGCCAGCGAAACACCGAGAACGGACAAAGACCTCCCCTTCCCCACCATCATGTTTGCCATCGTGGCTTTGATCATTCCCATGGTATACCTCTACAATCTCTTCACACGCAGTATTGGTTCTTCCATCGTAGCGGCGCTGGTCATGATCGTTATGGGATTGTTGTTTGCGGCAGTAGCCGGGTATCTGGTCGGCATCATCGGGTCCTCGTCCAATCCCATCTCGGGCTTGACGTTGACCACCCTGTTGATCGCCGCACTCATGATGGTCCTCATGGGTCAGAAAGGCACAGAGGGTATCGCAGCGGTGTTGGGAGTGGCCGCTGTTGTCTGCTGTGTCGCGGGAGTGGCAGGTGATATGATCCAGGACTGGAAGGTCGGCCATATTTTGGGCGGCACTCCCTGGCGTATGCAGATCGGTGGCTTGATCGGAGTGGCGGCCGCTGCGCTTACGTTGACATTTGCTCTCCAACTCCTCCACAGCACCATGCGCATAGGCAGTGATGCTTTACCCGCCCCTCAAGCCAACCTGATGGCCATGATGGCTCAAGGAATCGTCGGAGGCGAGATGGCCTGGCCTCTGGTAGTGGCCGGTATGCTGCTGGGGGTCGCACTCATACTGATCGGATCCCCCTCTCCAATGATCATTGCGGTTGGCATGTACCTGCCGTTCCGAGCTACGGCCTGTATTTTCTTCGGAGGGGTGCTCAAGCATTTTCTGAGTCAAAAGGTCGAGAAAAAGAAGCCTACCGCCAAAGGCAGGGAGATCGTAGAAAATATCGGTCTCCTATTAGCCTCAGGACTGATCGCGGGTCAAGCGATCACGGGGATTTTTACGGCAGGAATTGCGGGTATCGAACAAAGAATTGGAAGATCTCTCCTGCCGGAGTCTCTCGATAGCCCCTGGTTGGCTTTGGCGATCTTCTTTATATTAGGGTTCATCTTGATCTACTTACCGTATAAAAAGATGATCGGCTCAGGCGAATTCGGAAAATCGGAAGGATAAACCGAGATCTGAACCTAAAGATTCTTGGTCTGGCGATCTGTGAAAAAAGAGAATCCTCCCAAAAAAGAAGTGAACCTTCTGGTGTTGGTCCCTATCCAAGACATCGGATGGGAAAAAAACGAAAAAGGCTTAGTCTCACTGCTCAAACCTAAAATCCAGATCCCTTTCCTAGCCAAACACCTGCTGCACCGGATGAAACGCCCCTATTATAAGATCAAACTGGATGAGATCGGAAGTCACTTCTGGGAACACTGCAACGGCAGGAATTCGATCGAAGAGATCGCCGCTCTACAGAAACAGAAATTCGGAAACGACATCGAGCCCATTTACGAACGACTTGGAAAATTTCTTCAGGTCTTGGAGAAAAACAAATTTATAACGATCAAACAAACTGAGGATCCGTCTACCTAAGCCCCCCGCTCCTTGTAATTGCCATTAAACCTGGTCTCCGATGCGCCTCTGCATTGAACAGAACAGCATTTTCATCTAATATAGAGTAAGAATGGTTGAACAACGCATCGAAAATGACCTGACGATCTTGGAGATCATGACATACGGTTGTCCGGTCTTGAAGCAGAAAGCTGAGGGCATAACGGATATCGATGAAGATGTTTTATCCCTTGCCCAAAATATGCTTTGGACCATGTATTCAGCTCCCGGTATCGGTTTGGCGGCTCCTCAAGTTGACCGCAGTATAAGGCTTATCGTTGTTGACCTGTCAGTGGGGGAGAAAAAAGCAGATCTATTCATCTTGATCAATCCCGAGATCGTACAAAGGGAAGGCAGCTGTGTGATGGAAGAAGGATGTCTGTCTGTCCCCGAGATCAATGAAAAAGTTGTCCGTCCGGAACGTGTCGTGATCAAAGGGACTGATCTTGAAGGGAAGGAAAGAGTCATCGAAGCTAAAGACCTTTTGGCGCGCGTGTTTTGTCATGAGACCGACCATCTGAACGGCACTCTCTTCATAGACCATCTCTCCCCTCTCAAGAAGGATCTTATCAAAAAGAAGCTAAAAAAAAGCAGCGAGGACGACCGCTCGTGAAGCTTGTTTTTTTCGGAAGCCCGGAAACATCTCGGATCTCTCTCGAAAAGCTGTACGCTTCAGATTTTTCTATCGAATTGGTCATAACTCAGCCGGACCGCCCCGCCGGCAGAGGTAAAAAGCTCGCTGTCTCTCCGGTCAAACAGTTCGCATTGGAAAAAGGATTGCCGGTTATACAGCCCCTGCGCATACGCAGGGACCCCGAAGTTCTTGGCCGGATCGAAAGCGTTCGCCCTGACTTGAACGTGGTGGTGGCCTATGGTCAGATCATGCCTGGCTCCATCATCTATGCTCCACCATTAAATACCATCAACCTCCATTTTTCTCTCCTCCCGCTTTACAGAGGAGCTTCGCCCGTGCAGTGGGCCATCCTGCGGGGAGAAACCGACACCGGCCTCACCGTATTTGAACTTGATAAAAAAATGGATGAAGGCCCTATCCTGACTCAGAAGGAAATGTCTATACAACCGGAAGAAAACGCCCTCGAATTGGAACAGCGTCTAGCCATAGCCGGAGCTGACCTGCTCCTCGAAACCATCACCTCTATTGGCTCGATTGAATACACAACTCAGGATCATGATCAAGCGACTTATGCTCCTCTCATTAAAAAAGAGGATGGCAAGATCGATTGGAACCACTCCGCTCAACATATCGATCGGCAAGTGAGAGCTTTTTTTCCTTGGCCCTCTGCATTCACCACTTTTCGAGGCCAGCGAATGAAGCTTATCAGGGGAAAATGTGACGAATCCAAAACCATACCGGATAGTATTCCAGGTCGCATCGAAGACATCCGTAAAGATGGACTGTTGGTCGGCTGCGGCGATGCCCGGAACTATTTTATTCGAGAGCTCCAGCCGGAAAACAAAAAGGCCATGAGTGCTTACGCTTTTTCCCTGGGGGCCAAGATTCAACCCGGAGAGTATTTCGGCTCGCTTCAATAATTAGCCCACCTTACCAACAATCCTCATCTAACTTGAACTATTCATAAAAAATGTCGATACTTGTTTCAACAAAAACAATATCAAATGTTTACATTGTTCTTCCAGTAAATCACCTTGACAGTTCCATTTTCAATTTGTTTTCTATTAATAATCGACATTTTTTACCTTTCAGGCGAGCCGATCTCACCGTATCTACTTCGTTGCAAAGGATTTGCGGTGGTATACCACAGCTTCATCCTTTGCGCCTCGCATCTACGGCAATCTCAACTCGTGAATAATCCAGGCTAATTTATATTTCAAGAAAAGAATGTGGGGGATGGGTATATTATTGAGGCGGGGAATTATTAATTATCGAGGATGAAGTGATACGGATTCAAACGTTTGCCGTTGAGGCGAACCTCGTAGTGAACATGCGGACCCCGGGCTCTACCGGTTCGCCCCACCAGGCCGATGGTATCTCCGCGCTTAACATGTTGTCCGGGTTTTACTAAAAATTTACTGAGATGGCAGTAGACCGTGATATAACCTGTTTGGGGATGACTCAGCTTGATGGTATTGCCTCCGGCCTGATCTGTTTTGGTCTGCAGGATAATGCCGTCGGCAGTGGCTATCACGGGATTGCCATGCTGGGTGGAAATATCTAAACCCGGATGGAATGTCCGTTTGCCTGTAAAAGGATCGGCACGATATTTAAAGCCGGAGACCATGTATCCCTGGGTGGGAGCGATACTCGGAGTTTGAGCCAAGATAATCGACTGTTCTTCGAAAAAATTAGACAACGTGGCAAAATTGTCCTGGATTCCTTCCGCCTGTTTTCCAATGTTTTGCAGCATGGTCAGGCCATCGGTGGAGCTTGGCGGAGATAATTCCTGACCATTGCCCGGCCCACCGATTCCAGGATCTTCATCCAGGATTGCCTCGGCTTTAAGGCCGGCCATAATATTAAGCTTCTTCCGATACTCGTCAAATTTTGCGATGGATACTTCCAGATCTTCGATGGATTCTTGGTATTGGTTAAGCAGTTGCTCCTGTCGGTTGTATTCCACTTGCAGGTCTTGATAATTCCGTCGCACCTTTCGCATTCCGAAATAATCCACCAGCAAAACCGTGAGGATCAATATCACGCTGGGGATGAAAATCGCTGTGATTTTAACAGCCTTCCGGGTTAAAGAGATGGTTCTCTGCCGGCCGCTGCCATGGGGAATGACGAATAGAGATATATACTTTTCCTTCTTCATGAATACTATTCCTGAGTATCAAAATCGTCGATCATTTGTCAAGTTATTTATGGGCTCTGTCGTCCTAGTCTAGATTGGAATTTAACCAGTCCACTATTTGAATCGTTGTCGCCCCTGGGAGGAACACCTCCAAGACTCCGAATTTTTTTAAACCCGCGATATCCTGTTCCGGGATAATCCCTCCTGCGATGACTTTAATATCCTCTGCTTTCTGCTCTTTCAACAGATCAAGAACCTGAGGAAAGAGCACGTTGTGTGCCCCGGACAGAATGCTCAGTCCGATCACATCCACATCCTCTTGAACAGCGGCGCTCACAATCTCCTCCGGAGTGCGGCGCAGTCCGCTATAAATCACTTCAAAACCGGCATCACGCAGAGCCCGCGCCACCACCTTGGCACCCCGGTCATGCCCATCCAAGCCGGGCTTCGCTATCAATATGCGCTTCGGTCTCATGGATATTGCCTGTTCCTCATAAACAGGCTACCAGAACCTCCCTCCTTTCGCAAGCCTTAGTGCAGGCGTATCAATGTATAAATTATTGTGGGGAATCCTTGCCCCAGAGGAAATATAATATGTTTGA
>JAUWSR010000219.1 GCA_030609975.1 Acidobacteriota bacterium
AGAAACTGTGCTGCTGCCCCCAGTGAATCCTTCCAAGATTATAGCTATCGGGAGGAACTATCGAGATCATGCGCTGGAGAGAGGTCGGCCTGTGCCCCGAGAACCTATGATGTTTCTAAAACCACCTTCATGCGTGATCGGTCCCAATGACATCATTGTCTATCCTGGGATGTCGAAACGGGTGGATTATGAAGGGGAATTGGCGGTTGTCATAAAGAAAAATGCCTCTCAGCTGTCGGATGAAGAGGATGTCTTTTCCTACATTCTTGGTTATACCTGCCTCAATGACGTAACCGCGCGTGACCTCCAGGAAAAAGATGGACAATGGAGCCGGGCGAAAGGATTCGACACGTTTGCTCCCATCGGTCCCTGTATATCCACCGGACTGGACCCCTCGGGGCTTAAATTGAAAACTTTCCTCAACGGCAAGTTGAAACAGAGCGGGAACACAAAGAATTTTATCTTTCCTGTCCCTGTTCTCATGCGCTACATCTCCCGTGTCATGACCCTTTATCCCGGAGATATCATCACTACGGGCACTCCGGCCGGGATAGGACCTATGGCTGCCGGTGACCGAGTAGATGTACAGATCGAAGGGATCGGGACTCTCTCTAACACGGTCATGAAGATAAAGCATTGAACTTAAATGATGTAGATATGTTAAAATCGGCTTGACCGAAGAATAAGAAATGCTGAAGTCGGTATTTATCGGAGATTTTAGGTAATAGAAACTGGAGGGAACATGAAATTTTTTCTGGACACTGCAAATTTGGATCAGATCCAGGAGGTTGCCAGCTGGGGAATGCTTGATGGCGTGACGACCAACCCTACCCTTGTATCCAAAGAAAAGGAACCATTCGAAATCTTGATCAAGAAGATCTGTGCGGCCGTACCAGGCCCGGTAAGCGTTGAATCTGTCTCCACGCAAGCTCCTGACATCGTCAAGGAAGCCCGAGAACTGGCCGCTCTGGCAGATAATGTCGTCGTCAAGGTTCCCGTCTGCTTGGAGGGGATTAAAGCCATAAAAGTTCTTGCAGAGGAAGGAATTCCGGTGAATACCACCCTGATCTTTTCACCTATGCAGGCTCTGTTGGCTGCTAAGGCGGGAGCCAAGTATGTAAGCCCGTTTGTCGGTCGACTGGATGATATCGGACATGATGGCATGGATATCGTGGATCAGATCCTCACAATTTATAATGTTTATGGGTATGACACCGAGGTCATCGTTGCCAGTATCAGACACCCTATGCATGTGGTTGAGGCTGCCTTGATGGGCGCAGATATTGCGACCATTCCCTTTTCCGCCTTTGCAAAATTGATCAAACATCCTCTTACCGATATAGGGATGGAAAAATTTCTGCAGGACTGGGACTTGGTTAAACGCTAAAGGCGTTAACGGCAAAGCAAAATGTCAATTGGAAAAAAGCTCGAGGAAGTAAAAAGACGGGAGGATCTTGCGGAACAGGGAGGAGGGAAAGATAGAATCAAAAGGCGGCATGAGGCCGGGAAGCTGACGGCCCGTGAGCGGATAATCCTGCTCTTGGATGACGGCACTTTCCAGGAAACCGATAAGTTTGTTGTTCATCAAAACCATGATTTTGGGATGGAAAAAAAGCAGATCTATGGCGATGGGGTTGTTACCGGATATGGGGCGATCAATGGGCGCAGTGTATTTGTCTTTGCCCAGGATTTCACCGTGTTTGGAGGATCTCTGAGTGGCGCCAATGCTGCTAAGATCTGCAAGATCATGGATCTAGCCATGAAAGCTGGGGCGCCTCTCATAGGTCTCAACGACTCAGGAGGGGCCCGGATCCAAGAGGGAGTAGCCAGTCTGGCCGGATATGCGGATATCTTTTTGCGTAATGTTTTGGCATCGGGGGTTATTCCTCAAATCTCCGCGATCATCGGCCCTTGTGCGGGCGGTGCGGTATATTCTCCAGCAATAACAGACTTTATCATCATGACTAAGGGGATCAGCAACATGTTCATCACAGGCCCCGATGTTATCAAAGCTGTTACCCATGAGGATGTGACAATGGAGGAGCTGGGGGGAGCTGAAACCCATAACACTCTGAGCGGAGTGGCTCATTTTGCCGCTGAGAACGAGGAACATACCTTGGCCCTGATTCGTGAGTTGCTGGCATTTATCCCGGACAACAACATGGAGGATCCACCTGAGAAAGCAACTTCTGATCCTCCGGACCGGATCAATGATGAGTTGAACTTCATGGTCCCGGATGATCCTAACCAACCTTACGATATCCGCCATATCATCAAAGAGGTTCTGGACGACAATTATTTTTTTGAGGTGCAGGAGCATTTCGCCCGAAATATTGTGATCGGATTTGGCCGCCTTGGGGGAAAACCGGTTTCGATCATAGCCAATCAGCCTGACCATCTCGCGGGTGTTCTAGACATTGACTCTTCAGACAAAGGAGCAAGATTCATACGTTTTTGCGATGCTTTTAACCTTCCCTTGATCACACTGGAGGACGTCCCTGGTTTTCTTCCCGGTGTTGCTCAGGAGCATGGTGGTATTATAAGACATGGTGCCAAACTGCTCTATGCTTACGCTGAAGCCACCGTCCCTAAGATCACTCTCATCACGCGTAAAGCATACGGCGGGGCCTACTGTGTTATGGCGTCCAAACATATCCGGGCCGACATCAACTATGCGTATCCCACAGCCGAAATCGCGGTGATGGGTCCAGAGGGTGCTGTAAATATCGTGTACAAGAGAGAATTGGAGAAAGCCGAAGATCCTCAGAGTCTCAACCAGGAAAAGGTAGAGGAATTCCGTCAAAAATTTGCCAATCCTTTTGTGGCCTGTGAAAAAGGCTATCTGGATGAGATCATCGAACCCAAATATACTCGACCTAAACTGATCGCCGCCCTCAAGATGTTGGAGAACAAGCGGGATCAGAATCCTCCCAAAAAACACGGCAATATCCCTTTGTAGAAACCAAGGATGTTTAAGAAAATACTGATCGCCAACAGAGGGGAGATCGCGGTCAGAATTTTACGAGCGTGTCGAGAGATGGGGATCACACCGGTCGTGATCTATTCCGATGCTGATAAGAAGGCTCTCCACGTAAGGCTGGCCGAGTTTGCGTACCATGTGGGTGCGTCCAAGCCCTCGGAGAGCTATCTCAACATCGAAAAGATCATCACAATCGCTCAACAGAGTGGCGCGGAAGCGATCCACCCCGGTTATGGTTTTTTAGCTGAGAATTCCGAGTTCGTTGAACGCTGTGAACAGGCTGGGATCGTGTTTATCGGGCCGACTTCGCAGCCCATGGAGCTCATGGGGAAAAAAACAGCATCACGACAACGTATGGCTGAGGTGGGAGTCCCTATCATTCCCGGGATGCTTGAACCTTTGCGAGATGAAGAGGATTTGTTAAGTGAAGCCAAGCGTATCGGCTTTCCCGTTTTGCTCAAGGCATCAGCCGGAGGGGGCGGGAAAGGATTGAGACTGGTGGAAAAAGAAGGCGATTTGTCTTCCGCGTTCAATCTTGCCCGGTCAGAGTCTCAATCCAGCTTCAACGACGCTTCTATCTACCTTGAAAAGTATATGGAAGATCCCCACCATATCGAGATTCAAATTCTGGCGGATCATTTTGGAAACACGGTTTATCTGGGAGAACGGGAATGCTCGGTACAGCGGCGTTATCAAAAAGTGTTGGAGGAAACCCCGTCCCCCTTTGTTGATGAAAAATTGCGCTTGAGAATGGGGGAGATCGCGGTCAAAGCTGCTCAAGCGGTCGGTTACCGTAATGCCGGCACCGTCGAATTCATCGTGGATAAAAATAAGAATTTTTATTTTCTGGAAATGAACACCCGGCTTCAGGTCGAACATCCTGTTACCGAAATGGTCACAGGCATAGACCTGGTCAAATGTCAGCTGGAGATTGCGGCCGGCCTTCCCTTGAAGTTTACCCAGGAAGATATAAAACCTGAAGGACATGCTATCGAATGTAGGATCTATGCCGAGGATCCCTACAACAATTTTATGCCCTCTCCAGGCAGGATCGAGCGGCTACAGGCCCCCGCTGGCGGATTGGGAGTTCGGTATGATAACGGTACCTACGAAGGATTTGAGGTCCCGATGGAATATGATCCACTTCTTTCGAAACTGATCACTTGGGGACAGAGCCGGGAGGAGGCGATTCAGAGGATGCTGCGGGCTTTAGCTGAGTATCGAGTGTATGGTATCAAAACCATTATTCCCTTCTTTAAGCGGATCCTGTGCCACCCCAAATTCCGCAAAGGTGATTACACCACTCATTTTCTTGAAGAACTGGAGAAAGAAGAAGATTTGATGAGTTTGGAAGAGCAAACGGTGGCCTTGATCGCTGCCGGCATCAAGAGTTATAAAGAAAGCCGCCAGGCCTTTGCGGCGCACGCTCCTAATGTCAAGAGCAATTGGAAGGTTCAGGGGAGGCTGAAGTCTTTGGACAACAGGCTTTGACATGAATATATCATTCCTGTACGAAAACAAAGAATATAAGCTGAAGATCCACGAACGTGTGGAAAACCAAGTGCAAGTGAGCTTGGATGGCAAGACCTATGAGGTCTCTATCGATTTCATCCAAGCGGATGAGTTTTTAATGAAGATCGACGGCAGGGTCTATGATGCCATTGTTACCACCAACTCGAATTCTTATTCTGTGAGCTTAAACGGGAAGGACATCCACATTGCAAAAAAGACAGCGCTGCAACTCCTGAGAGGAAAGAACTCCGTGGCCAAGAAAAAAGAGGTCAAGACCTCTATGCCGGGTAGGATCGTTAAAGTGATGATCAAGGAAGGAGATGAGGTTGAAGAGGGCCAGCCAGTCATGATTCTGGAAGCTATGAAAATGCAGAACGAAATAAAAGCCCCTCAGCCTGGAAAGGTCATTAGCATCCGGCCCAAAGAGGGAGAATCCGTGGAGACGAATTCACTGTTATTTGTCGTCGAATAGACCGTCCATTCCTCCCCCTCCCACCCGCCCTATAAGGAGGAGGATTTTTCATGCGGCCACACACAATAAAACTCTCCTCAAGGATTGATCGATTTTCGAGCCCGTTCCAGCTGATCACTTTGCTCGAGACGGATAGGGGCAAAGTGTTACTTTATTTAAGAAAACATGCTATATTTAGTTTCTAAAGCAAACGTATGAGAATTTTCTACCATTTAAGATACAAGCAGTATATCTTGAAGATAAGACGACGGTTACGGTCGTTTTTTATCCTCACTGTCCTGGCACTTATGCTGTTTGGTGCGGGAACTGCTGTCAAGAATCTGGTCCTGGATGAGGTCAAGGATCAGATTCAATCCGTTCTGGGATACGATCGGCTTTATATATCAACTTTTCCTCCTGCTCTTGTGATCGAGGATGCCCGCTCGGTTTCCTCTTCTCCCTTTTTTTCGGCTCAGAAGATACAAGTGCGTGTTTCCCTCAAATCACTGCTTTTACCTGTTAAACCTTTCCAAGTCTTTGTCGATAAACCGGTTTTGCGGATCTTCAGCTCGGCTGGTCGAGGAGAGGACCAGCCTCCTCTGGATTTCAGCCTGGCCCTTCCTTTTATCATCGAGAAAGGAATAATCAAGGATGGCGAGCTCTATTTCTGGGGAGAGGAAACTCGGATCCATTCAATTGGAATCAATGCCATCTTCAAGCAAAGCGGGGAAAACTATGCCTTGCAAGCGGAGATTGATGAAAGCACCTTTGTCACGGGTGCAGAGTATCCTCAGGTCCAAGTTGGGATCAGTTTGGTGTGTGAAGGCAAAGCCGAGGACATCGACGTTAAAAAACTAAGAATAAATGGAGCGGCCGGGTATATCAGAGCAAGCGGCCGCGTAACTAACCTGCTCGATCCCGATATTCAGTTGGATGCTTCCTACAATCTTGAGACACCCTTTATAGCGGATTTTTTTAACCTCCCTTTTTTCTGGAAAGGGCGGGGGGAAGGCCGAGGTGTTCTAACCCGCACGCAGGGTTTGCTGGCTTTTGATGGGGGAATGACGAGTAATAACTTGGTGCTAAATGATGTTCCCATGGGAAACACCGACGGGCGGATACAATTTAACCAACGAACTGGAGGAGCGGTCGAGCTGAACTTTCGGAAACGCGGCTCTCAGTCCGAAAATGTAAAGATCCGCTTCAATGGGAGTCAGGTGACAGGGACAGCCCAAGGCTTATATCTCCAACCCATATTGAATTACCTGCAGCTCCCCTGGCCGGTCGCTTCGCCCGCTTGGGGAAACTTTTCAATCAATCGGGGGAGACTTCAGGCCGATTTAGAGTTTCGAGACGAACTTATCCAATTGGAACCGCAAAAATATCCCTTTCTGGGTAAAGTGTCAGTGCAGTGGGACGGAAAAGACCGGATAGATATTTCCTCACCCGAGCTAGAAACGAATTTTGCACGATTCGCGATCGAAGGGTATCTTCTCAATCAAAAAGAGCTGGATATTACCCTTCGCGGAGACATCAAAGATGCGCGGGCAGCCCGGGAGTTTACCGAGCTGATCTTAGAGAGGACGTTCACTTTTCCTGAGATTCGTGGAGAAGGACAAGCCGGGCTACATCTTTTCGGGGACTTCTTTTTTCCCCAGATTAAAGCAGATTTTGC
>JAUWSR010000048.1 GCA_030609975.1 Acidobacteriota bacterium
GACAGTATTGCCGGCCGTAGCCAGATTGATGTAGTTGAAGCAGGCGATGAGCAGGATGAAGAGTGCTACCACACTGAAGACATAGATGGTCGACATATCAGTTCCGGGTTCAAGTTCCCCTCGCAGTTGCGAGTGAAGGTGGATCCGCGTCATGGGCATAAGCCGGTAATCAAATTTGTAAAGCAACCGGTTCTCTTTTCCTTTGTATTTATCCACAAAGGCCGGCATCTTGGCTTGAAATTCTTCTGGGGAAAATTGATCCGATACCAGGAGATAGGTGTAATAATTAGAAACGCCCCAGCTTTCGAGATTGCGCTTTACAAAATCCGTGAACAACCCCAAAAACTGAAAATGGAGGTGGGAATTGGAAGGAAGGTCCTGGAAAACTCCCGTGACTTTAAAGTCCTGCCATCCCTCGAAATGGAGAGTTTTACCAACGGGATCTTCGTCACCAAAGTACTTCTTGCTAATCTCCTCCGAGATCAAAAGTGAGTGGGGATCCCTAAAGGCGGAATCCGCATACCCTTTGACAAGGGGAAGGGTAAAGACCTCAAAGATCTCGGGATCGGCATAAAATATGGTCTCATAGAAATATCGGCCTTCGCAGACAAGTTTGTAGCCGTTGACTCCAATACGCACCGTTTTTTGGATCTCAGGAAATTCCTGCTGCAGCATCGGACCCAAGGGAGACGGAGAACCGGCATAGCCATCCATCACTCCTTCTTTCTCGGATACCTGGTGAACGCGGTAGATGTTGTCCGCCTTTTCATGAAAGCGGTCGAAGCTCATTTCATGCTGGACATAAAGGAAGAGCACGAGGCAGCAGGCAATCCCTAAGGCCAATCCGCTCAATTTGATGACACTGGACACTCGCTGTCTAACCATGATACGAACGGCAAGTTTGAAATAATTAAAAATCATGATTCAACCTATTTTAGCCTGCCTTTTTGGTTTTTCCAAGCAAACGCATAACGAATAAATGAGAAAACCGCATTAAATCATACGCAGCCTTTCTCTGTAGGTTCAAGATTCTGGGGAAAGCCCGGGCTCGATCCTCCTCTATTCGTACCGTAACGAATCGACCGGAGGGGCCAAAGCCGCTTTGAAAGCTTGATAGCCGACCGTGGCAATCGCAACTCCAAAGGCCACTAAACTTGCCAATAAAAATGTCTCAACTCCCAGTCGCGTCCGGTAGGCAAAGCTCTCCAACCATTTGCTCAAGCCGAAATAGGCCAGCGGCCAAGCAAAAAGATTGGCCAAAAGAATCCAGCAAGAGAATTGCTTGGAGAGAAGCAGGAATATCGCACCCACGGAAGATCCCAGGATCTTCCGGATCCCTATCTCCTTGGTACGCTGTTCGGCAGTAAATGAGGCCAATCCCAATAGCCCCAAACAGGCTACGACTACGGCAAACCATGTTCCGTATCTGACCAGTGCCCCGATCCGAAAGTCCTTCTGGTAAAGGCGGTCGATGTCTTCATCCAAAAATGTGTATTCCAGAGGAATGTCCGCAGCCATCTCTTTTAAAATCCCTTCGATGAATCCGACTGTAGCCGCCAGTTCGTTTGTCTGCATACGGATGTACATATCCGTAAACCAGCCCGGCGCAATGGCGAGAACGAGCGGATTTATCTCCTCATGGAGAGAGCGGAAGTGGAAGTCTTTCACCACCCCAACAATGAGCCCGTTTCGGTCGCCGTCAAAGGGAAGAGGGCAGTATATGCTCTGGCCGAGGGGCGATTCCATTCCCATGGCCTCAGCAGCGGTTTCATTGATAATAAACGCATCCTCTCGATCGGAAGGAAATTCCTCTGAAAAGTACCGCCCCTGAGACATTTCGATATCGAATATCTCTTGATAGTCATAGTCGACGGCATGGATCGACATAAAGAAACGTTCATTCGGGTCTTTGCCTTCCCACGAGACCTTGTCTGTGCCAAATCTTTTGGAGAAAGAACCATTGGTGGCGGATACAGCCAGGATATCCGGGTTTTGCAGCAGCCGGTTTTTAATGGCGCGAAACTGAGAACGCAGCCCTCCCCGCAGCTCCAGGTTAATGACCTGGTCGGTATTCAATCCCATGTCTTTGTGACGCATAAAATCCAACTGTTTGAACATCACGCTTGCGCAGATGAGCAGCAGGATAGATATGCTGAACTGGATCACAACCAGAGCTTTGCGTAGAGAGGGAGCCTTAGCATCTGAAGAAAAAGACCCCTTCAGGACATTGACCGGACGGAAAGAGGAAAGCACAAGCGCGGGATAGACTCCAGAGATGAGGCCGGTAAAGAGAGCGAACCCGACTAACATCAGGGCGGTACCGCCCTCAAGCCGAAACACCATCTGTTTGCCCAGCAATGAATTAACAGCTGGAAACAGGAGCCGGGTTAGAAGCAGAGCGGCTGCAAAAGCCAAAAAAGTCATGAGAAAAGACTCACCTAAAAATTGACGGACAAGCTGTGCACGTTTCGCACCTACGACTTTGCGCAAACCCACCTCCCGGGCGCGCTTGACGGACCGGGCTGTGGTCAGGTTGATGAAGTTGATGCAGGCAATGCCTACGATAAGCAGGGCGAGACAGCTGAAGATGTACACATAGACAATGGGTCCGCCTCCTCTTGGATCATGGAGGTGCAGCCGTTCTAAAGGATATAATATTAGGGTAAGGGGAGAGTCAGGCAGATTATTTTGCATGGTATCCGAGATCTTTTGTGTGACGGAACCCGGATCGACACCTGGCTGCAGCTGCACATAGGTCTCGTACCCGTAGACATCCCAGTCATCGATGCTCATTCCGGATAGAGTCACAAATGTGAAGGGTAAAAGCAGGTCGAACTGAAAATCCGAGTTGGGGGGGACGTCCTGAAGGACAGCCGTCACACGGAAATCGTGCCAGGTCCCCCACCACTCGAAAGCCACGACCTTACCGATCGGATTCTCGCTGTCGAACAACTTTTTCGCTGTTTTCTGGGTAAGCACCATGGACTGTCGATCCCCAAGAGGATTTTCGGTCTTACCCTGCAGAACCGGAAAGGAGAACATTTCAAAAAAGGAAGGATCCACCCCGCGGACTTTGCTCGTGAAAAGCCTGTCTTGATATTTCAAAGGAGCTTTGGCATGCCCAAAGAAACGACAGGCATTCACGATCTCAGGGTATTCGCGCTTTAGGGTTGGGGCAAGTGGTCCAGGACCATGCGTGTAGTGGTCGTCGGTTCCTTCAGGCTGCATGTGCACGATATGCAGGCTGTCCACATGCGCATGAAAACGGTCATAACTGAGCTCATCCTGAACCCAGACCAGGATAAGGAAGCAGCTGGTCATGCCCAGAGCCAAGCCAGTGAGGTTGATGGCAGAAAAAACCTTATTACGCTTGATGTTTCTGAGTGCGCTTATAAAATAATTTTTAAACATGTAAAAGCTCCACAGGCAGGAATATTTAATATAGGCAGGGAAAGAACGAAAAACCTGTATCCGGAACCATCTCCGCGCCTTGCAGGCTCCTAGAGTTTGCAGCCGGTCATCGTACTCCTCCAACAATTCTTCTGATCCATGGAATTCACTCTCATAGCTGGACATTCGAGTGAGCAGCCAAGCGGCAAAGCGGGGCGGGTTTCCGGGTACGGTATTCATTTGCTCAGACTTCCTCCCCGGTCAGCTCCGGAAGGCCATTCCAGATCTTTTTCTGCAGCTGGCGGGCAGCCTGCAAAGCATGGACTCCTGTTTCGGTCAAACGATAATAGATCTTGCTGCGGCCGCCCCGTTTGGCGACAGGCATTCCTTGACGCTTGCAGACGTAACCCTTTCTGACCAGTTGATCCAGGATGTTATAGAGCGTGCCATAGATCATCTCTTTGCCTGTCACCTCGACCACTTTTTTACGGATGGAGATGCCATAGGCATTTTCCTTAAGTCTCCAGATCGCTGTCAGTACAATTTCTTCACTTACGGTCATTTCTTTCATTGGAACCTTCCAGCTATTATTTCGTGTGTTACGGACATATATATATACTTGTTTCACAAAAAAAGGTTATCCCTAGTTTTTAGAGGAAACATGCGGAGTTCCGCAGAGCCGAGAAAAAATGAGAGGGAATGGCGTTAAAAATCCGACGGAGCGAAGCCATCCCCAAATTCTAGTATCATCACGGAATTAAGGATGCTTACGTTTTTGGATAACAATTTGCAAAAACGGAGCTATCCGTGATATATGGAAAATCTCAACACGGCGAATTCCCTACATAAAGGAGAAGTCATGACCCTTTTTAACAAATCCCGCAGCATCATATGGGCTCTTTTGATGGCCGGTACTTTATTGCTCCCCGATCTGACCTGGGCAGATGATCAAAATGTGACGATGGATCCGATCCTAATGAAAAAACTAGAATACAGATTAATCGGGCCGACCCGAGGAGGCCGCGTGACGGCCGTGACCGGCATTCCGGATCTGCCCTTCACCTTCTTCATGGGCACTACCGGCGGCGGTGTGTGGAAGACCACAGACGGTGGGATCACCTGGGACAATATCTCTGACAAATTCTTTAAAGTAGCATCCATCTGCTCGGTGGAAGTGGCGCTTTCCGATCCCAATTTGATCTATGTCGGGAGCGGTTCTGCCAGTCCACGTGGAAACATCTCGGCAGGACGCGGTGTTTATAAATCAACCGATGCCGGGCAGACCTGGGCCTTTATGGGCCTTGAGAAAGCGGGACAGATCGGAAAGATCCAGATCCATCCTCAGAATCCCGACCTGGTTTATGCTGCGGTGTTGGGCAACATCTTCGGACCCAATCCCGAACGTGGGGTTTATCGCTCAATAGACGGCGGCAAGACCTGGGATAACGTGTGCTTTGTCGATGAAAAGACGGGCTGTATCGACATGGTTATGAATCCTCAAAACCCTCGGATCATCTATGCAGGCTTCTGGCAGGCGGAGCGCAAGCCCTGGACTCTGATCGATGGGGGAGAAAAAGGCGGCATCTGGAAAACCCTGGACGGCGGCGATACCTGGAAGCGGCTGGAGGGCGGCCTGCCGGACGGAGTCGTAGGACGCGTGGGGATCGCTGTCTCCCCGGTCAATCCTGCCCGTATCTGGGTGATCCAAGAAGCCAAAGACGAAAAAAAGGGTGGGATCTACATGTCCGAGGATGCCGGCAAGACTTGGAAGAGGATAAACCGTGACCACAACTACCGGCAGCGGGCTTGGTATTACTCGCGCATCTTCGCCGATCCCCTAAATGAGCACACGGTTTATGTGCTCAACACGGATTTCTATAGATCCTTAAACAATGGCAAAGAATTCGAACGGATCCGCACTCCCCATGGAGACAACCACTGCCTGTGGATCAATCCCCAGGATTCGAACTTTATGATCCAGAGCAACGACGGTGGGGCCAATGTGAGCTTTAACGGCGGACGGTCCTGGTCAACTCAGATGAACCAGCCCACAGCCGAGATCTACCGTGTTGCCGTGGACAACCAGTTCCCCTACCGCGTTTATGGAGACCAGCAGGACAACTCGACGATCTCCATCCTCAGTCAAGGCAGGCCCAGCCAGGAATTCTACACCGTAGGCGGCGGGGAAAGCGGCCACATTGCTGTCGATCCCCGCAATCCGGACGTGATATATGCCGGCAACTACATCGGAATTCTCACCCGCCTCGACCGGAAAAAGGGTCACATCAAACAGATCAAGGCCTACCCGGAACTTGTGGACGGAATCGCGGGACGCGACCTCAAATACCGTTTCCAGTGGAATTTCCCTATCCGGTTTTCCCCGCATGATCCCAAGGTCCTCTACATTACCTCCAACTACGTGCACAGATCGACGGATGAGGGACAGACGTGGAAAGTGATCAGCCCCGACCTAACCAACAATATCGATGCTTACCTGGACAGGCCCGGCGGCCCCATCCAGCACGATGTCACCGGTGTAGAGACCTACTGCACGGTCTTTGCCTTTGAAGAGTCGACTCTAGAGCCGGGCGTGTTGTGGGCGGGCTCGGATGATGGGCTGGTGCATGTTTCACAAGACAACGGCCAGAGCTGGCAAAATGTTACGCCCAAAGACATGCCCAAGGAAGGGACGGTCAACATGTTTGACATTTCAACCAAACATCCGGGCCGTGTGCTTATGGCGGTGTATAGATATCGAGACAATGACTTCAAGCCCTACATCTTTCGTACCCAAGATCATGGGAAGAGTTGGGAGCAGTTGGCAGATGGGAAGAACGGCATCCCGGAAAATTATTTTGTCCGGGCTGTCCGGGAAGACCCTTATCGTAAGGGACTGCTGTATGCCGGGACCGAGTTTGGGATGTTTATCTCCTTTAACGATGGCAAGAACTGGCAGGAATTTCAGTTAAACCTGCCTGTGACTCCCATCACCGACATGATGATCTATCAGAAAGACCTGTTGATCTCTACCCAAGGCAGGGCTTTCTGGATCGTGGATGACATCGGATTTATTCACCAGATCCAAGACGAACAAAAAGAGCAAGATATGGTTCTCTACAAACCGGAAAATCCCTACCGCACCCAGGTTCGTGGAACCCTCAGCCGGCTGTCCGTGTTCTTTTTCCTTAAGGAAAAATCCAAGGAAGCCAAGATGGAGATCTTGGACGCACAGGACAATGTCATACGGAAATACGAGAAGCTGAAGGTTGAGGAGGGCGCCAACCGCTGGAGTTGGGATCTTACGCATAAGCCTCCGGATAAGATCAAAGAGGCGGTTATTTCCTTGTCCTATACCGGAGGCCCCAAGGCCGTTCCAGGTAAGTACAAAGTACGCTTGACGGTGGGAGAAAAAAGCCAGATCCAGGAGTTTGAAGTTTTGAAGGATCCCCGTTGGGATTTCATTTCGCAGTCAGACCTACAGGAACAGTTCGATCTGCAGGTAAAGATCGGGAAGGCTTTCACGAAAAGCCATGACCTGATCAAAAATGTGAGAGCCATCCGCGATCAGGTCAAAGATATTTCCTTCCGTGCGGATAAAATGGGATATGATAAGAGCATAAAGACCGCCGCTGAGGAGTTGTCCAAAAAGTTGACGGCACTCGAAGACGATCTCATTCAAACCAAGAACGAAAGCGGCCAGGACGCCATCAACTATCAGGTCAAACTGGACAATCAGCTAGCTTATATCTACTCAGCGGCACATTCCCAAGACGGGAAGCCCGTCCAGCCCATCGCCGACCGCTACAGCGAGCTGATGGGACGGCTGAATCAGGCCTCACAGAAATTCCAGGACCTCGCAGACACCGACCTCAAAGCTTTCGAAAACCTCCTCACACAGCACAAGATTCCCCGCATCATTTGGGGACAGTCCCCGAGAAAGGACTGAAAATAAAATAGTTAGCCTGATTATATGGCCCATTAGTAGGCTTAGGTTGCTGTTTTTGGCCCCAGAATAGACGGCCTTAGGAATGAACAGGATAAGCCCCACCAGTCTTGTGCTTAAAATGCCGGTTTCACCCCCCCAATTGTCTGCTTAAGCATAACCAGCCCCCTAATTTCGGGCTCAACTGTATTCGCTTCAACAAGTTGTGGTGGGCCGCCCCCACTTAGGACCTTCTCTTTCCAGCTGAGCCGCGCTTTGCAGCTGCATAATTCTTGACTTGGTAGACGAAGGCTTCCAATAGATCCTGTTCCGAAGCAGCATCCGTTCCGCTAAAAACCATAGTGGGGATAGGGATATGACTGAAATCCTTACGTATGCGCTTGGCAATAGCCGTGGACGCCGTGCCCAACATGCAATTGAGACAAATAGCATTGATGACACCATCGGCACCTCGTTTGGCAAAGTCCACCATTTTGGCCACGTTGCATAACAAGATTTCGTTATTATCTTGGCCTATATAGGAAGCAGTCAGAGAAAGCATCTCACGATACCCCGGTTCCGCAAATCGGATCGAGATCTTTTTAAGTTTTTTCAAGACTTTTCGGGATTCCATTTCACGGTATAAATTAAAAAGGCCGAGCTGGGCAGAATCCCGGAATTTCCCTTGAGAGATCTTCCGGTAGAGGGCACGATGCATACTGAAGCCAATATGATCCACCAAAAAAGGTGCCGGCCAAACTTCGCATCCCAGTTCCTCCAAGCGCCGGAATAGCTGCTTATTGGCTACGGGATTGCTGCGGGTATAGGCATCTCCGGCAATGCCGATCAAGGGACGCTGCTCTGGATCCACTTCGATCGTTTTCAAGCGCTTAATACAGCGATCAAGTGAATTCTTGAGTGCATTTTCCGCCAATCCCCGCTCAATGTCATCGAGATTTTCCGCGTGTATCCGGTCGGTCTCTCCTTTAAGGCGCTCATAAGGTCTCTTTTCACATGCGGCCTTGATAAGAAGGTCTATGGCCAACAATCCACTCCAAAGTGCCTTGGCTCCGGATATACCCATTAAACCCAAGAGGGAGCCCATTGAGGGGGCTTGGACTTCCAAATCCTGGATGCCCAGGTCTTCCAGGATAAATTTCATTCCCGCTCCATACTGGCTGAGCAGACAAAGGTACTGTGACCCCGGGTAAATATACACTTCCCCTCCGGTTCTCTGTGCTCGCGAGAATTTCACCAGATCGCCCGCCAAAATGGAGTAGGCATCACACTCCTTTCCCGAACTGAACTGTTCCCCCAAAGCCAATGATTCCTCGTCCGGAAGAGGCAGACCCTCCGTCTCCATACCCACAGCCTGCATGGCTCCCATAAAGGCCTTCACATGGTCAGAGAAGTACGGAAAGATATATTTTCGCCGCTGCGCCTCTTCCCTGGAAGTCGATCTATCCCGTACCTTTACAGCCCGGGCTTCTTTTATTTTTTGTGCACTTTCTTTGTGACTGCCTATTTCATCATAAAACGCCTCAAGTCGGGTGATTAGACCGGCTTCAGCCCGGTGTTCATCAAATTCCAACATCAAATGAGGAGAATCAGCCAGTATCCTCACGATGTGTTTCAGGGAGAAAGCATCCGGCCCGCATCCGAAGTTGGAGACGATCAAAGGGTAAGCATTATTAAAGCGACGGCTCCAGATTGCAGCCTTGATCGTCTCCCGGTTGTAATGCCAAACCGGAAGGTCGGGATCGCCACCAATATCACACTCCTCTAAGGGGAGGAAATCTTGAGGAATGGCCAAAACTCCCATTTTCTGGAGATGACGGAACAGGTTCAGGTTAACAAAGCCATCGTAGACATTGTAAGGCTTGCCCATGATGATCCAGAGATCCTGCTCGCCGCCGGCATTTTCCCGAATGATATCTGCACCTAAACGTTTTAGCTGAAGGCGGTAACTCCGATAGATGCTCTCTGCATAGGCCTGTGCTTCCTGTAGCTCCTGCCGGCTTTTTCTGAGAAGCCGCCGAATCCCCTCCATTTCCTTTATAAAGCCTTTTTCCTCCATATCCCCTCCGATCTCGGGGGTGAGGACCTCGATTCCCAAGGCGGCCTTGACCATCCAAGGAATGTGCTCCACATAGGGACAGTGCTGAATCATCTCCCCGGCCTCGCCCTCACAATGGATCAATGAAGGAAAAAATATATAGTCAGGTTTATTAGCCGCCAGCCAGTTAACATGGCCAAAAGCCAGCTTGATGGGCAAACAGGTCTCGACAGGAAGTTTTTTAAGACCACGCGCAAGGATATCCAGGTTTGAGGGTGGGGATAACAGCACTTCACAGCCCAGGCGATTGAAAAAGGCAGCCCAGAAGGGCATGTATTCCATTAAGACCGAAGTCCGGGGCAGCCCGATTTTATGCGAGGCTGTCTTCGGATTTACCACAGCCCCTTCCCACAGCCGCTGCCATTCCCGGAAAAGATCGGGGGGAGAAGCCATTTCATAATCGGCGACTGATCTCCTGCGTCTGTGAGACTTTTGCTGCGCCGTATATCGCTCACAAACATCTCCAAAGAAGATCTGCTTCTCCTCAAACTCGATCCGGATGACCTCACATCGATTGGAACACTGAGTGCATTGAAAGCTGCCACTGCAGTACTCCTGCCGCATACGATTTGCCAAGCCCGCTGCGTCTAACGAGATTTTCCCCTGGCTCTCAACGGTCTGACGCGCAATCCGCGCAGCGCCGATAGCTCCTGACACCCGGTTATAAGGATGAACCTGGACAGGCTTGTTCAGGATCTGCGTGAAGGCTTTTACCACGGCAGGATTAGAAGCTACGCCTCCCTGAAATACAATATGTTCCCCGATAGGATGTTCGGCTACCACTTTCTCGAGATAGTTCCGGACGATGGCATAAGCCAGGCCTGCCGCAGCATCCGAAAGCGGAGCTCCCCGGTTGACTGCCTGCATCAGCTCTGTCTCCATGAACACGGTGCACCGGCAGCTTAGATCGAGAGGGTTTATAGACTGAGAGGCCAGAGCTGCGAATTCATCTTTGATGTTGATAGACAGCTGCTCCGCTTGCTCTTCCAAAAAAGACCCTGTTCCCGCCGCACAGATCTTATTCATAGCAAAGTTTTTGATCCTGCCCTCTTGCAGGCTGATAAACTTGGAATCCTGGCCGCCGATTTCAAAAATGGTGTCCACATCAGGGAAGTAGGGGAGCGTCCCTGCCAGTTGACAGGTAATTTCGTTGCGGATCTCGTCCGCCTCCAGAAACTCTCCGGCTAGATAACGACCACTGCCGGTTGTCCCGATCCCCTGTATCTCCAATCCAGCCGGGAATCTCCGAAACAGCTCCTCCATGCCTTCCTTGAGAACTTCGAGGGGACGTCCGCGTGTAGGCAGGTAAATACTCGACTTGACCTCACCTTTTTCATCCAACAGCACCAAGTCCGTGCTTACCGAACCCACATCCGCTCCCAGATATCCGGATGTCGGGGAGTGATCCTGAGAAGATACTTCCAAATTCCGGGCAGCTGCCAATTTTCCCAAGGGAGGGGAAAAACTGTGTGACGTACTCTCTCTGGGTGAAAGCAGCGCCAAGATTTGATCGATATCCAAGAATTTTGAAGGGGCAGCGTTTATCGAGGCGGCTAAAGCCGCTCCCCGGGCTGGTGTAAACTGCGGCTCAGGTGAGAGAAAAAGCTCATCTTCCCCCAACACCAGCACTTCTTGGAAGGCATGGACCAGCCCCTGATTTTGGAATCCGCCTCCGGTCAAAAGCACAGGCGCTGGACTCTCTCTACCCCGGAGTATGGTCGCCACAAAATTTCTTGCCAGAGCCAAACACAAGCCATAGGCGATATTCTCAACAGGAGTCCCCTTTTGTTGATGGTGGATCATATCACTCTTGGCAAATACACTGCAGCGGCCGGCGATTGCTGCTCCCCGCTCCGCTTCTGCAGCGGCTCGGCTAAATTCCTCCATATTCATCCTCAGGCGGGATGCCTGCTGTTCCAGAAACATCCCGGAACCTGCAGCACAACGTTCATTGAGCGCAAAATCCAAAATCTCCACATCTGAAGGTACCTGCCGTTCGCCTCCCAGTAAAAGCCAGCGGGACGACTGGCCGCCAACCTCGATTACTGAGCGAATTTTGGGAAAATCGAGATAGCTCCCCAGCGCCAAGGCGATCAGATCATTGCAGACATGCACATTTTTGACATGCTCAAAGGCCAGCCTTCCGGCCCCGGTCAGGCCGATCTGGAGGGTGATATTGTCGGCACTGGGAATAACGTCTTCAATAAGCATTTTGAAGGTATCTGAAGTGTGGCCGGTATTTTTAATATTGGAACTTGCGACGGTCCTGAGGTCTGTATCCAACAGTAACGCTTTGCTCTGAACAGAACCAAGATCGATCCCAAGTATCATGCTTCACTCCGGGATTGGAGAAATTTATGCCTTTGGTACATGATCAGATGGCGTTGCTGATATAGCGACCGAAACTGTATACGGTCGATACAACGAGTTTCCTTTTCATGTTTAACACCAGGTCATTTTTACTATATATAGAAACAGATTTACAGTTATTTGTGTTCACAAGGTAAATAGGGGCTAACTTTATGTTTTTAACCAGGACTCAAGGGATCTGCTATTCATACCGGAGGGAAACCATCGGATCTGCCAGGGAGGCCTGAACCTAAATTCGGTTAGACAACATGATTGAGGACGGAGACAAAGCGTTCCATTTCAGTTTGAGTGCCGATACTGACTCGGATCCAGTTTTTATCCCGAAAGGGAAATCCCCGCAGGAGCACGCCTTGGGCCTCAAATGCCTTGACCGTGTCCCGGGCATCCTGGTCAATCTGAAAGAGGATAAAGTTCGTTTGAGAAGGGATATAAAAAAGTCCTTTTCGCTCGAGCTCCCGGCAGAGATAGCGCTTTGCTTCGATGTTTTTTCTAAAAACATCCGCTTGAAACTCCAAATCTGTGTAACTGGCGACGGCCGCCTGCAGGCTGGGAAAAGCCAGGGTGGCAAAGTTGCGTTGGATCCGTCTTAAGTGCCTGATAGTCTCCGGAGCCGCAACGCCGTAGCCGACTCGCAGGCCAGCCATACCGAATATCTTGGAAAAAGTCCGAGTAACCACGATATTCACTCCCTGCTTAACCAAGGGCAGCATGGTTCCATAGAGCTCAGCTTCTACATATTCGTGATAAGCCTCATCCACCATTACCAAGGCCTTGGGAGCTACTCTTTCACAGAAGCTTCGCAGGCGATCTTGAGCGACGATCGTACCCGTAGGATTGGTCGGATTGCAGATGTAAACCAGGCTCGTTCGGGGATTGATCTCCTTTTCCATAGCAGGCAGGTCATGCACAAAATTGCCATCGAGCGGAACCAGTCGTAAAAAACAATTCGCCTTCTCGGCATAATCCACGAAGTCAAAGTAGGTGGGATCAGCCGCCAGTGCTTCTCCTTGCAACCCATACAGCTGGATGAGCATGACCAAAATCTCGGTTGAACCGGCTCCCAGGATGATGTGTTCCGGAGTCAGCCCTTCCCGTTCGGCTATCATTGACTTCAGTTCAGCATAATGGCTGTGGGGATAAAGATGAGACAGTGCCAGCGCGTTTTTAGCCGCCTCTTGAGCGCTGGGCGAGAGGCCATAGGGACTCTCGTTGCTTTTGAGCCGGACAACACTTCTATCGCTGGGTAGATGCCCCAGCATCCCCTGTGCCTCTGAGGTATCCCGACAGCCACTGCCGCTGAAACCGGTTAAAAGCCCGCCGGCAGCCAAGGCACCGGTTTTTAACCACTGTCTCCGATCCATCTCAATACCCATTGCTCTCCTCCTCTAATGTGCGCTATTAATTTATCTTTAGCTTATCGAGGGTATACTCATCTTTTTACTAAATGCAGCTAATAGCCCTCAGCGCCACTGGCCCGCCGTGGATCGGCACAGGCGGATCTTATTCCTGTGTCCGGATCGATGTAAACGCCTTCTAGGGTAGAAAAATACTATCACAACACCAGCGAAGAAAAAAGAATCGAAATTTCTTTAGAAGACTTTGCTCTGTTTTCTGACATGTGCTATAGATGAGGTAAGCCTACGTACAGGAGAAAGACAGTGGTAGAACTCGACGTGAAAAACGTGAGTCTGGATCAAGTGATTCACATCGCCAGGGATAAAGAAGAGGTCCGTATCCACCCCGAAAATAAAGACCCGGTCGACCGGAGTGCTGCGGTGGTGGAAGGATTTATCAAAAGGAACGAAGTTGTCTACGGCATCACCACAGGCTTCGGCCACTTCGCCCGGGTCATTATCCCCCAGCAGCATGTACGCGAGCTGCAGAAAAATCTCCTGATGTCGCATGCTACCGGGACCGGCCCTTTTATCTCGGATGATCAGGTCCGGGCCATGATGGCACTTCGTGTCAACGCGCTGATCAAGGGGTATTCCGGGATTCGTTGGGACACGCTGCAGCGGCTGCTCTATTTTCTTAACAACGACATCCTGCCTCTCATCCCCCAGAAGGGAAGCGTAGGGGCAAGCGGAGATTTGGTTCCCCTGGCCCACATGTCTCTGCCGCTCATCGGCATGGGTAGGGTGCGGTATCAAGGTCAAGAACGGGAGGCAGCCGATATCCTCAAGGAGAAAGGTCTGCATCCTCTCATCCTGGAGGCGAAAGAAGGACTGGCCCTGATCAACGGGACCCAACTGATGTCAGCCGTGGGAGTTTTGAACGCCTATGACAGCCGCGTGTTGTGCCGGACGGCGGACATCGCTGCCGCCTGCACCATGGAAGCGCTGCGGGGAACAGACTCACCCTTCGATCCCCGCATTCATGCCTTGAGGCCGCACCCCGGCCAATCCTTGGTGGCAACAAATATGAGGTCCCTGCTGACGGGCAGCAAGATCCTAGCCGGCCACAAAGACTGCGAAAAAGTACAGGACGCCTACTCTCTCCGCTGCGTTCCTCAGGTTCATGGAGCGACACGAGACACCCTGGAATATGTCACCTCGGCCCTCGAGATCGAGATCAATTCCGTGACCGACAATCCTCTCATATTCCCTGAGACTCAGGAAAGCATCAGCTGCGGGAATTTTCATGGTCAGCCGCTGGCACTGGCTTTAGATTTCCTGGGGATCGCTGATTCGGAGCTCGCCAGCATCTCCGAACGCCGCATCGAACGACTGGTCGATCCGGCTCTCTCCAATCTTCCTCCCTTTTTAACCCAGGAGGGAGGATTGAATTCGGGTTACATGATCAGCCAGTATGCGGCTGCAGCCTTGGTTTCCGAAAACAAGGTGCTGGCCCATCCGGCTTCGGTCGACTCCATTCCCACCTCTGCAAACCAGGAGGATCACGTCAGCATGGGAACCATTGCGGCCTTCAAAGGAGCGGAGATCATCAGGAACGTCCGGGATGTTTTGGCGATCGAACTTTTGTGTGCCGCCCAAGGTCTGGATTATATAGAGGAAAAACCGGGGAAGGGCGTAGCCACGGCCCACTCTCTTATCCGCAAGCACATCCCCACCCTCACCCATGACCGTGTCATGGCTTACGACATAACGACCATGAAGGAACTCATCACACAGGAAGAAATTCTGCAGGCTGTGGAGGCCGAGATCGGAAAACTGAACTAAAAGGTTCGATCTTTTCAGTAGTTAGACTTCGCGAAGCTTCCAGCGTCCGCGGCGGAAGATCAGCACACCCACTAATGTCATGGCCGTTTCTGCCGCCAAGATGGCGATGTAGACACCGTTCTCATTTAAACCGAAGGGAAGAGCAAGCATGTAGGCCAAAGGGATCTCGAACATCCAGAAACAGAAAAAATTAATAAAGGTGGGTGTAACTGTATCGCCAGCACCATTGAATGAGTGGATCACAACCATACCCAAAGCGTATGCTATAAATCCATAGCTAAGGACTCGCAGACAAGAGATCCCACTGGCTAGAACCGCAGGTTCTCTGATGAATAAGCCGATAAAGAAACCCGGCGCTGCGATAAAAACGATCGCAATCGAGCCCATCAGAATCATATTGATGACACCGGTAAACCACACCGAACGCTCCGCCCGCTCAGGTTGTTTTGCACCCAAGTTCTGTCCCACCAAAGTGGCAGCGGCATTGCTCAATCCCCATGAGGGCAGCAGCACAAAGATGACGATACGGATAGCAATGGTATAACCGGCCATCACCTGGCTGCCGAAGACAGAGATGATCCGGACCATGCCGATCCAGCTGGAGGTGGCGATAAGGGACTGGCCGATCCCAC
>JAUWSR010000095.1 GCA_030609975.1 Acidobacteriota bacterium
GATGGTCGTCTGCTGGCCGTCCTCTAACCTGAACCGGCAGACGGAATACCCGGTATCCGGATGGTAGTAGACAATCGATTCGATAGTACCGGTGATATATTCCATTTTATTATTGTGGTCCACCCGGAGGTCGGACCTTACGTGTTATATGGACGGAAGCGCCAGGATGCAGATTCAGGCGGTCGGCCGCAGAGCCCTCGCGTACCGCGATCTCTACCAACCCCAAACTGCCGGGGAGATAGAGCAGGTCCTCTTTCCCCACCTCCGCATAGCTGTGCTTGTAGCAGATCGTGTTTTCACCTACCAACATAACCAACTCTTCCCTGTCTTCCCGAGCATGATCATCCAACCAGGCCACAGGAATATTCGTGATCAGGTTCCCGAATTTGTCTGTATAAAGAACCTCACCCCGGATATCAGCCTCGCGTCTTTCAGGTATCGCCGGTTCAAGTTTTTCATAGGCGGTGGCTACGGGGCCAAACTTATTAATAGGAATACCCGACACCAGCCATGCCGCAGCCGGAGCCATCCGATCCCGTGCTTCAAAGGTGTGGGATACTTCGGGGAGGAAGTACTTGGGATCGGACACTTCACTCATATCTTCAGGAGGATCTTCCTCCAGGACAAGACTCAAGACCCCGTTGTCAGGAGCGATAAAGGCATAGTCTTGGGTTTTGACCAAAAGGACCCTGCGATCCGAGCCCACCCCCGGGTCGACCACAACCACAAACACCCTCCCCTTTGGAAAGCACCTAAACCCTGCTTTAACGACAAAGGCCGCGGCCCCCACATTATAGGAAGGAATCGAGTGAGTGATGTCGATGACTGAAGCAGCAGGGGCGATCCCAGCGATAACTCCTTTCATTGAGCCAACAAAAAAGTCCCCGTTACCAAAATCAGTCAGGAGGGCTATGATAGGATGTTTCACTTTGAAGTCATCTTATTCCATTAATTATTGGGGGTCAACATTTGATGTCATTGCAAGGAGCGAAGCGACGAAGCAATCTCGGTGTGCTACACTAACACAACCGGCAACGTTGATACTTGAAGCCTATTCGATTTCATGTTAACTTGGATTATTCACTGGTGTAATGAAATTCCTCAAGGTCCTGACAAATTCCCTCATCACCGGTTTTTTCTTCAGCTGCTTGATCGGTTTATTGGTGTGGGACCTGAACATCAACCTGGAATTCATCTGGCAGGATCTCCTGCAGTTCAGCCTCTATCTTGTGCCGGTCTATGGATTGGTCGTCGTCTTTTTGGCAATTTTATTCTTTTTCATCGCCCAGTTTTTCAGCGATAGACCCTTTAAGATTGCCCTGATCTCGCCCTCTTTTCTAATGATAAGCTTCACACTTGTCCTCATTATCTTTCATATTTTCTTCCGGAAAAACCTCAGACATTTTTCCACTCTTTTTACACCGGCTACACAAGAGCTGCTCAACCAGCAGTTCTGGGCTTTTGCCCTTCTTGCTGCTCTAGGATTATTGTCTATTGTGGCCTTGATCTTGTACAAGCGCAAACTGTTTTTCTTTATCGTGTATTTCCTGATCTTCGGCGCAGCCGTCACCTATACAGTATGGCTGCGGATGCTGTTCCCCTCAATTCCCAGTTATGAAAAGATCGCTACCCTGGAAACTCGGACAATCGAAAAACGAATCACTCTCATCGCACTGGACGGGATGAGCTTCGATTTCATCATCCCTCTGAGCACTGAAGGAAAGCTTCCCAATTTCTCTTTCCTCATGGACAATGGAAGCTGGGGCGCCCTGGAAAACTTCACTCCCAATGTCCCGCTCATCCTCAATAATTCGTTCAACACCGGGAAGTTTCCTTCCGCCCACAGGCGGCTTTCAACACAGGAATACCAGCTCATAAACATGAAACGTAGAATCCAAGTGATCCCCCGCTATATCTTTTTTCGACAGGTAACCAAGACCGGCCTGCTGCACACGGAAGAGGTGATACCCCCTACTCACATCATGAATATCTGGGACATATTCCAAGCAAACCAGACGTCGTTTCTTAGAGAAGACTGGCCCTACGGTCGCTTCGACAGTGTGATCACACCTGAAGCCGAGACCAGATTCAACCGTTTCTACGAAGATCTGCGCTTCGAGACCAGCGAGACCTTTCTCAAAGTCAAACAGGCTTTTTGCTCCGACATCGAGGTCGAAGCTTTGGTCACACAGCAGAAAGAGCAGATACAACCCCAACTTCTGTATTTTCGGCTGCCGGGACTGGACGAAGCCCAAGCCTATTTCTACAAATACAGCTACCCGGACTTTTATGGTGAGATCGAGCAGGAGAAGCTCAGTAAATACAATACTGTTTTGGAACGTTACTACCAACATTATGATGAGGTCATCGGGAAATATTTAGCCGCTAAGAAAGATAATGAGCTGCTGGTTGTCTTTTCTCCCTATGGGGCTGAAGCCCTCCCGCTATGGAAACAGATCTTTGAGTGGTTCTTCGGAAATCCCGACATTTCCGCTTACCACGAAAACGCTCCTGAAGGAACTGTCTTTTTCATCGGGAAGGATATCGCTGTGGGAAGAAACATCGAGGGGATGCAGCTCATCGACATCGCCCCCACCCTGCTGCACTATTTGGGGCTGCCGGTAGGAAAGGACATGGACGGCATCGTGAACAGCTCCATCTTCGTGAAAGAGTTTAAGTCAGAACCTGTCCTTTTTATATCCTCCTATGAAGAACACGAAATAAAAGCCTCTGATAAATAACCATGAATTTCACGATCTTCGGATACCCCAAATCAGGAAAAACCACCCTGTTCAACCTGCTTACCGGGGCCGACATCGAGATCACCGGCTACGATACCGGGAAGAAGGAGCCGAACCTCAGGACCAGCGCAGTACCTGATCCACGCCTTGACCAGCTTTCCACTCTTTTTCCGGAAAAAGAAAAAAAATCGGCCATAATCGACTACATCGATCTGGCAGGAATCAGCTACGGCGAAGTAAAGACCGAAGGCTACTTGAATTATCTGCGTAAGGCAGACGGTTTGGCCCATGTCGTCCGCTGTTTTCGGGCTGTCCAGATCCCGCATCACAAAGCGGAGATATCTCCTCAAGACGATATCCAAGCAATGGAAGAGGAGATGATCCTGGCTGACCTTTTCCAAATAGAATCCCGCAGAGAAAAACTGGAGAAAGAGCTCAAGCGCGGCAAGACTACAGAACTGGAAAAAGAACAGGTGCTTAGCGAACGCATCCGCACTGCTTTGGAGCAAGGCACGCCTCTTCGGGAGCTCGAATTTAGCTCCACAGAGGAGAAACTCCTGCGCAGCTTCGCTTTTCTCAGCCAAAAACCCTTATTTTTTATGCTCAATCTGGACGAGAGCGACATCCCGTTTATTGATTCCCCAGAGAAAGTGTATCCTGGTCAAAAGCCACACACGGCTGCCCTGGCCTTTTGCGGTAAGATCGAACTGGAGATCCGTCAATTGGAAGCGGAAGAGAAATCGCTTTTCTTGGATGAATATGGGATGAAAGAGTTAAGCGATAGCAAGTTCCGCAGAGCTTCCTATGAGCTCTTGGACGTCATCACCTTTTTTACGATCGGAGACAAAGAGATAAAGGCCTGGACCATCAGAAAGGATTCTACGGCATTTGAGGCTGCTGGGGAGATCCACACAGATATTCAAAAGGGATTCATCCGTGCTGAAGTCATCCCTTGGCAAGAACTCCTGGAGATCGGTTCTTTTCAAACAGCGCGTGAGAAAGCCGCCATCCGCCTGGAAGGTAAAAGTTACGCCGTTCAAGACGGCGATGTCATCTTCTTCCGTTTCTCCAAATAAGTATTAAAGCCTAAGCAGAATTGTCATTCGTTGTATCTTGAGTGAGTCATTATCCATATTATCTCAAGCATACTGAGCTCAGTCACATGTCTCTTAGGCCGCACCTTGCTTTTAACCGGGAAAAGCTTATAATAAGCTAAATTTGAGATTGAGGAGAACGATTTGAGCAACGGAAAAGCGATTGTCATGCTGTTGAGACTTCCCTTTATGACGGTGACCATCGGGGCCATTCTCTTGGGCTCTTTTTTCGCATATCATGAAACCGGCAGCTTTAATGTCCTGCATTTTGTGCTGGCTCTGTTGGGATCCTGTTTTTTTCATATCGCCACCAATGTGGCCAATGATTATTTCGATTTCAAGAGTGGCAACGACGCCGCAAATATCAGCGCAACCACACCCTTTTCCGGAGGAAGCCGTATGGTCCTGGAGGGCTTGGTTAAACCCGGTAAGGCTCTGGCCATTTCCTGGATCTTCGCGGCTTTGGGCTCTATCATGGGCCTCTATCTGAACTTCGCCACCGAGGGGAACGTAGTCCTGGTCATCGGGATTTTGGGCTTGATCTTTGTATATGGATATAACGGCCGTCCTCTTCAGTTGGTAAATTTAGGCCTGGGTGAGATCGCGATCTTCCTGGCATGGGGACCTTTAATGGTATTGGGCGCATATTATGTCCAGGCACAGAGTTTCCAAACCATCTGGCCCTTTATAGTAGCCATCCCCTCCGGGATTTTGACGACACTTGTTCTGCTGATCAATGAGTTTGCCGATAAAGAGGCCGATGCATCGACAGGCCGCAAAACCTGGGTGATCATGTTCGGCGAAAAAAAGGCTTTGATCCTTTATATGATTCTGGCCTACCTCTGTTATGTTATAGTTGCAGTTGGGGTGTGGCTCGATCGATTCCCACTGTGGTCACTGTTGGTTGGCATCACCATCATTATGCCTCTTCAAACCTACAAGATCGCTAAAAACAGCTTAGGTAACTGGGGCAAGTTTCTGGGAGCGGTCAAGAACGCCATTTTGCTGAACCTCCTGTTTCTGGTTATATTGAGTGTCTCCTTCCTTTTTTAGTATGAAAAAAGAAAAGCCGAAAAAAAAACACAGCACTTTTCGTGAGTACTTTGAGCTCATCGCGGAAACAGCGCTCTTTGTCTTTTTCGTAATGACGTTTGTGGTACAGGCCTTCCAAATCCCCACCGGTTCGATGGAAAGAACGCTGTTGGTGGGCGATTTTTTACTGGTCAATAAATTTGCCTATGCCCGCACGCTCCTCCCCCTCGAAGACATGATCGTTCCGGGACGACCGATAAAGCGGGGCGATATCATCGTCTTCAGATACCCTGGTGATCTCACTAAGGACTATGTCAAACGGGTTATTGCTGTTGAAGGCGAAAAACTCGAGATCAAAGATAAATCCGTGTATATCAACGACTCCCCTATTCCTGAAGACTACAAGGTCCACAGCGACAATCGCATCATTCCACGCAACGAAACCTATAACTCCAGCGATCCGCAGAGAGATAATTATGGGCCTATCTTGGTTCCGGAAGGCCACTGCTTTGCCATGGGAGACAACCGCGACAACAGCCAAGACAGCCGCTATTGGGGATTCCTGTCAGTGGAAAATCTGAAAGGCCGGCCTTGGATGATCTATTTTTCTTACCAGGCCGAGCACAATGCCTATCTCAAAACCGGCATGAAAGACCGGCTGAACAAATTCTTCCGCTTTATTACCAAGGCGCGCTGGAACCGCCTCTTAAAATTCATCAAATGACCTAGAACCTGACCCATATTTGGTCCTGACAAAGGCGGTCAGATAGAGTATAATAGCTAGCCGTCGCAGCGATATGGTTTTTACAGCGAAATAATATATTGGATAGACGATGACAGATAAAGAGATGACAGATAAAGATAAGAAGAAAAAGAAAGCCAAAGATAAAAAGTCGGAACAGGGCGTATTCCGTGAGTACTTCGAGTTGATCGCAGAAACCGCCATTTTCGTCTTTTTTGTCATGACCTTTGTGGTGCAGGCCTCTCAGGTGCCGACCGGTTCCATGGAGAACACCATGTTGGTCGGCGATTTCCTGTTGGTTAACAAACTGGCTTATGCATATCCGATGACCGGTCTCGAGAGGACAATCCTGCCCAGGAAGAACATCGCCCGTCACGACATCGTGGTATTCAAATCCCTGGAGGAACCTGGAAAGGATCTCGTGAAGCGTGTCATCGGGCTCCCCGGAGACAAACTCGAGATCAAGAAGAAACAGGTCTATGTCAATGATGAACCCATCCCCGAGAGCTTTAAACTGCACAAAGACAGTCAGGTGTATGAAAAAAATGGATACTACCGCTATGACGACTCGATCCGGGACAATTTCGGTCCGGTCGAGGTCCCTCCCGGCCAATATTTCATGATGGGTGATAACCGCGACGAAAGCTACGACAGCCGCTATTGGGGATTCCTTCCTCGTGATTATATAAAAGGAAAACCCTGGGTGATCTACTTCTCCTACGATGCCGAAGAGAACACACACCTTCGGACCAGCGTAAGAGACCGGCTGGAACGTTTTGTCCAATACATCCCACGTGCCCGCTGGGGCCGCATATTGCATGTAATAAAATAATCTTGTCATTGCGGGGCCCACAGGACCGAAGCAACCTCGCGTCATTGCGGAAAGCGCAGCGACGAAGCAACCTCGCTATAATTTTTATTTGCTTCTATAATGTGTGTTCGTCATGAACAAACACTTTACTATCAAGGCCAAAGATAAAAACTCATCCGCCCGTTTGGGCGAGATCCACACCCCGCACGGAGTGATCGAAACTCCGGTATTCGCTCCGGTGGGAAGTCAAGGCACGATCAAAGCCTTCACTCATTCTCAGGTCGAGGACCTGGGGGCCCAGATCATGCTGGTCAATGCCTATCATCTTTTTCTGCGGCCCGGCCTGGAAACCATCCGGGCACATGATGGGGTTCATGCCTTCATGTCCTGGACAAAACCCATCCTCTCAGACAGCGGCGGATACCAGATCTACAGTCTCTCCCCTCTTGTTAAAGTCAAATCCGAGGGTGTGCAGTTCTCCTCTCATTTGGATGGGACCAAGATCTTCGTTACGCCGGAAGATGTGATCAACATCCAGATGACCTTGGGCACGGATATTTTGATGCCGCTCGATTACTTCGTCCCCTACCCCTCGGAAAGACAAAAACTCAAAAAGGCGGTATCACTGACCACAAGCTGGGCCCAGCGATCCCGGATGCACTTTCTGAAACACCCCAGCGCACAACAGCTCTGGGGGATCTGTCAGGGGGGCGTGGAGTGGGATTTGCGTGAACAAAGCATCGCAGAACTCACAGAGGTCGACTTTGACGGCTATGCCCTGGGCGGCCTCGGGATTGGAGAGCCTAAGACCCAATTTATGGACATCGTTGAGAAATCCTGTAAGATCCTGCCGGAAAACAAACCTCGCTATCTCATGGGGATCGGTTATATCGAGGACATCCTCGAGGCGGTAGAAAAAGGTGTGGACTTCTTCGATTGCGTGCTTCCCACCCGCAACGCCCGTAACGGCACGCTGTTCACAAGTCAAGGCAGGATCGTCATAAAAAACAAAAAATACGATCAGGATCCCAGGCCCTTGGATGAGGAATGCTCATGCTACACCTGCCGCCATTTTTCCCGCTCCTATTTGCGCCATCTCTATGAACGCAGCGAGATCAGTTCGGCCATCTTGAACACCATCCACAACCTGTTTTTTTACCTTGACTTCTTCCGGAAAATTCGGCAAGCTATCCAGGAAAATTCGGTGCAAGAACTCCGTAAACGTTTGTTTACAAACAAAGAGGAAGAAACAATATGATATTAGCAAGTTTTGCCACTATGATGACTCAAGCTCAGCCCGGTCAACCCGGGAGCGGAAGCTTCATTACGGCGCTTGTTCCTTTTATCCTGGTATTTGTGATTTTCTATCTGTTGATCATCATGCCATCCCGGCGCAAACAGAAGAAGCATCAGGAGATGGTCGAGCAGCTGAAACCCGGAGACAAGATCGTCACATCCGGGGGTATTCATGGAACGATCATGGGTGTTCAGCAGGATAAGATCGAGGTCAAGATCGCAGCCAACACCAAGATCGACATCACCAAGAATGCCGTAGCCGTCATCCTGGACAAAAAGTAGGGCTCCTTGTTCCAATGGACCGATAATGGTAGGGTCCATTCTCCGAATGGACCACATTAAATGTCCGTTCGGAGAACGGACCCAACAATAAATGGAATAGGATAGTTATTAAATTGTATAATTAACGACAGCGTTATGCCTGTTGCAGACAGGCAGCCTGTCACAAAAGGACTGCAATGAAGAAGAATCTACGTTGGAAAGTGATTCTGGTGATAGCAGTCATCGCACTATTCATTTTCCTGGCATTCCCTCCCAGTGAAAAGATCCATCTTGGGTTGGACCTGCAAGGCGGCATGCATCTGGTTCTCCAAGTCGTGACCGATGATGCCGTCAATTTTGAGGTCGACCAAGGGATCATCAGCCTGCGTGAAGAGTTCGATAGCGAGAACATCACCATTGAATCTATTGCCAAAGACCCAGATCGATTGGGGCGGTTTACCATCCAAGGCTTCGATCTGGCAAAGGAAGCGGATATCCGCAAATTCCTGGACGAATATCTCCGAGACTGGGACTACTCGGTCAGGGGCAATGCGATTATCCTCACCCTCAAGTCAGGCGCGGAATTCTATCTCAGGAACCAGGCGGTTATCCAGGCACATGAAACCATCGAGAACCGCGTGGACGAGCTGGGGCTGACCGAGCCTACCATCCAAAGACAAGGAACCGGTGATCAAGTGATCGTGGAGCTTCCTGGAGTGGAGGATCCGGATCGAGTTAAAGATATCCTTAAGACCACCGCTTTGCTCGAGTTCAGACTGGTCAAAGCCGGCCCGGCCCCCACAGTTGAAGAGCTGCTCGAACCCTATGAGGGCCAGGTTCCCGGCGATATGGAAATGATGGAAAGCGATCCCGAGCTAATGGAACGGGTATCCTATTATCTCGTCAGCAATGTATCCGAAGTGGTAGGGAATGACCTGCGCAGCGCCCGCCGCACCACAGATGAATGGAACAAACCAGCCGTGTCTTTCATGCTCCAGCCCGATGCCGGCAAACGCTTCGAAAATATGACTGCGGAGAATATCGGCCAGCCCTTATGCATTATCCTGGATAAAAGACTCGTGGAAGTGGCTAATATCCGGGAACGAATCCCATCTACTTCAAGCACCATCATCCACGGAAACTTCACCATGGAACAGGCGGAAAATATCTCCATGATGCTCCGGGCCGGGGCCATGCCGGCCAGCATCAAATATCTGGAAGACCGGACCATCGGTCCTTCCTTGGGAGCCGATTCTGTCCGACGGGGATTGATATCCATCGTAGCAGCCTTGATCTTGGTTATGATCTTCATGGTTTTTTATTACCGCTTAGCCGGTGTGAATGCCGTAAGTGCTCTGATTCTAAACATCGTCATCCTTATGGGAGCCTTAGCCTATTTCGGCGCACATTTGACACTGCCCGGTATTGCGGGGATCATCCTGACAGTAGGTATGGCGGTTGATGCCAACGTTCTGGTATTCGAGCGCATCCGTGAGGAATTGGCCCAAGGCAAAAGCGCACTGAGCTCCATATCCTCGGGATTTTCCCGCGCCTTCCGCACCATCCTGGACGCCAACGTAACCACCATCATCGCCGCCATTTTTCTCTTTCAGTTCGGCACCGGCCCCCTCCGGGGATTCGCCATCACGCTGATCATCGGCATTTCAGCCAGCATGTTCACCGCAGTATTCGTTTCGCGCCTTATGTTTGACCTGACCTACTCCCGACGAAAAAAGATTGGAAAGTTGAGTATCTAAAATGCAGTTCGTAAAAAAGACCAATATCGACTTCATGAAATACAAGTATCTGGCCCTTATCCTTTCAGGAATTATCATCTTTGTCGGAATACTGAACATGTCCGTAGGTAAAGGCCTGAACTATGGCATCGACTTCGCCGGAGGTGCCCTGGTCCGCGTGGTCTTCCGGGATATAGTCCCCATATCCGAAGTCCGCGATGCGCTCAATACAGCCGGCTTGGAAAACAGCCGTATCCAGCACATGGGAAGCTCGGAACGTGAATTTATCATTCGAGCCATGCCCGAATCAGAATCCGAAGAACAGGATATCGAAGCCCACGAGATCTTAGGAAATCTTGTGGTGGATACCCTCCGGGGAGCGGATGAAAGCGCTGAGATCGCCCTAGGCAGAATCGATCTCAACAGCATCGACGTGAACGGGCTGAATCTCCTGCTTCAGGCAGAATATCCAGAGCAGGCAGCCTTGGTCGCTCAGACTATCATCACGCTTAGGAACTCCCCAGAGATGCTGGGAATAATCCAGGATTTCACTCAATTGGAACAGATCGAAAGCCTGACGCCTGAGATCGCGAATACTCTCAAACAAAAGACCTATTTAAGCCGGATCGCCGTCTTGAGCAAAGAATCCGTCGGCCCTCAGGTCGGGAGAGACCTCAGGCGCCGAGCCACTCAAGCTACGGTCTGGGCCCTGATCGGGATGCTGTTCTACATCGGCCTGCGCTTCCAGCTGGCCTACGGTGTGGCCGCCATCGTCACGCTGGGTCACGACGTGTTGCTGGTCATGGGGATCTTTTCACTGACCCAACGTGAGCTCAACCTGCCGGTTATCGCCGCCATCTTGACTCTGGTCGGATACTCGCTGAACGACACCATCGTTATTTTTGATAGAGTGCGGGACAATCTCAAAACCATGCGCAAACAGAGCTTCCTGCAGGTACTGAACAACAGCATCAACCAGACCCTAAGCCGGACCATTATCACCTCGGGAACGACATTCATGACCGTCCTGGCTCTATTTCTATTTGGAGGTCAGGTCATCAACGATTTTGCATTTCTCATCATGATCGGTGTCGTGATCGGGACGTATTCATCCATATATATGTCCTGTTCTATGCTGTATTTTTGGAAAAAAATATTTAAGCCTAAAAAAGGTCTGGGAAAATGATTTTTTGCTTGAGTTCAGTTGTTTTTTCCTTTATACTGCCTTGTGATTTAATTTACTAAGAGGTAAAGATATGGCCGAACAAAAACAGGCTAAAACACAAAAAGCCGTATTGTTGAGTGACTCACTCATTAAGCCTGAACAAGGCCTGATGCGAAGGATGGTTGCCTGTCCTCTTGCATTCCTTTTCCACGCCAGTCTCGTTGTTTCCGCCGTCATTATTCCTCTGTTGAACACAACAAATCTCCCTTCAGTTGAGGTCTACAGCGCATTTCTCGCTCCCCCTTCCCCCCCCGCCCCCCCCGCCCCCCCCCCCCCGCAACAAAAAAGCCCGGGCAAAAAAAAAACCCCCCCCAAAAACCGGGGAGGCCCCACACCCCATTAA
>JAUWSR010000206.1 GCA_030609975.1 Acidobacteriota bacterium
CGAGAAGCGTCCAGAGCCGCCTGAATACTATCGCCGGCTACATAGGGACGAGCAAAAATTTTCACCAAGGGAGTGGGGGCCAGGCTAACGATAAAATTTTTAAGATTCACAGGTTTCTCCTTTCCTATCGATCACAAAGGGCCTATTTCAAACTAAAGAGAGATAAAAAATAAAACATTTTAGCTAAGAGTTCAAGGTGTGATTTTCATGATATTTCTCTTTCCATGCTGATTTTTCCCAAACGATACATTGTTCATAGGGAAGATTCACCCTAACTAAGCATTATTATGTCTCTCGATGGACCTATATTTTTGCGCTAAATATTAAATTCCGTGAGGACAGACACACCGTCCACAAGTTTGAGGGCATGGACAGCGTATTTATCAGCCAGTTCTGGATAACTGCCTGGATAGGCCGCGCCCACAGCCTGTTTCAAATCATCGACGCTGCCCGCCGCCACCAGCACACCGGCCGCCCCCTTGTCGCCCCCTCCCAGCATCCTCTCTCCATAAACTCCGGTAACGGTTCGGGCGATATCACACATGCTTTCCAGCTCAGGCCCGGAGATCTTGTAATCATCCCGCAGTCCGAAGCCATCCTCACGGAAGATCTTGCCAACCGTGGCGACATCTCCTTCTTTCCAGGCGGCCAGCATCCGGTAAAAACGCTGCTGGGCAAAATAGATATAACGGAACCGGTCACACAGCTCCGGGTAGGAAGCACTATATTTAGAGATGATCTCCTCATAAAGTGCCTCATCTTTGACGTCCGCCAAGGACTGCAGCTCATATCTTGTTTGGAGCAGGGACAGAAATCGTTCACATTCCGCCCGTCTGATCTTATAGGTCGATTTCTCCAGGCCCGGCCGCACTGTCCCGGTATCCAGACTGACCAGACGAAAATCCGGTCCTTCACCTAAGGGAACATAATCCACGCGGCGCTCCTGGGGATGGTAATAGGTTCCTAATCCGGCACGTGAAAACAGGATCATGATCTGATCCAGCTGGCCACAGGGAGAACCGATGTAGTCCGTCTCCACCGCCTGGGCCATATCCACGATCCTGAAGGGGTCCTCGAGCTCGATGTCATTAACCTCTAGGAGGGAGAGCATCAGATTCAAGGTGAGTGAGGCGGAGCGTGACATGCCTCCGCCGGGAATATTCCCATAGAGCACAACATCCATCCCTCTCTTTAACTTATAGCCTTCGCGCTGGAGGATATAGGCAACACCCAGGGGGAAACGTGCCCAGGACCCTGCGAATTCGGCGGAAAGGGGAGGCGGAAGCTCATTGAGGTTGAACTCCACCACGCCTTGTTCAGGATAGTTGCCGCTGAACAATCTCACGCAGGGTGAGGCGGTGGCGACATAGGCCAACCAGATGAATCTGTCCGTTCCCACACCAAAAAGTTCCGTTCCATTGTAATCCCCGTGTTCCACACCTAAACAGAATCGGGAAGATGTCCTGCGGATGCGGCCTCCTTCGAGGAGGATGCCTGCCTCTTGTGCATATTCCTGAAGCCTTTCCACCGCAGCCTTATCTTGAGAATCACTCATGATCTTTCCTTGAGAGTTTTTTAATCTCTCACCAATACTTTAGATATCAATCGGATTAAGAGAGTAGTTTATCTCGGTATTCTAGTGGGGTCAATACACATCAAACACTATCATAATTAAAAGCTAAAACCTGAATTAGCGATCGAAACTCTGCTTGCCTAGAAATAACAATTGAGATAAATTAACACCCAAGAGGATAACGGATATGAGATTCAGCACGCTTGATATTTCGATCTTTGTCGCCTTCTTCGCGCTGGTGCTGTCCATCAGCATGTACAAAAGTCGTAAAGAAAAAACCGGGGAAGACTATTTTCTCGCCGGCCGCAACCTGCTTTGGCCGTTTATCTCTTTGTCACTCATCGCGGCCAACATCTCCAGCGAACACTTCGTGGGAATGTCCGGTCAGGGAGCCGGAAGCGTAGGGCTGGCTATTGCCAGCTACGAATGGTTGGCAGCCATCACCCTGGTGTTTGTGGCATTTTTCTTTTTGCCCAAGTTCCTGAGCAGTGGTATTTACACCATCCCGGAGTTCCTGGAGTACCGCTACAACTCCACAGCTCGAGGGATCATGGCCTTCTACACCATGATCATCTACGTGGGTGTGACCATCGCCTCGGTGCTTTACTCGGGAGCTTTGGCGTTAAAGACCATCTTCGATGTGGACCTCACCCAGTCTATCTGGGCCATCGGTGCTGTCGCTGCCCTTTACACCATCTGGGGCGGACTTAAAGCTGTGGCTTGGGCCGACCTCTTTCAGGGATCGGCCCTGATCTTGGGCGGCATTGTGGTCATGGTGCTAGCATTCATCGCCGTGGGAGGCGTCCAGGAGTTTTTCCAAACAAATTCCGACAAGCTGCACATGATCCTGCCCAAAGATCATCCCGTTCTGCCTTGGACGGCTCTGGTCATAGGGCTGTGGATCCCCAACCTTTATTACTGGGGTCTCAATCAATTCATCACCCAAAGATCGTTGGCGGCAAAATCCTTGAAGCATGGACAGCTGGGCATCATCTTTGCTGCCGGATTGAAACTGCTCATTCCCTTTATCATCGTGATGCCGGGGATCATGGCCTTCCAGCTCTACGGAAATCAGATGTCCGGCTCCGGCGGCACAGCGGATGCCGCCTATCCGCTGCTCATCCGCAACCTCGTTCCCGGAGGCTTGCGAGGTTTTATGCTGGCGGCCATCGCCGGAGCTGTCATCAGTACTTTGGCTTCTATGTTGAATTCTGCCTCCACCATTTTCACTATGGACCTTTTTAAACGCTATTGGAAACAGGACGCCTCGCAGCGCGCCATCATCACCATGGGTCGGGTGACGACCTTTATCTTTGTCATGATAGGCTGTGTGATCGCACCTCAACTAGGCCATCCCCGCTTCCAGGGGATATTTAACTATATCCAGGAATTTCAGGGTTATATTTCTCCCGGGATCTTAGGTGCTTTCCTTTTCGGGCTGCTTATTAAGCGGGCACCTCAGGCCGCAGGTGTGGCCGCTTTGATGCTCAACCCCTTGATCTATGGATTTCTGGCTTGGCAGTTTGGTGATATCGCCTTCCTCAACCGCATGGCCATCACCTTTGGCGTGATCATCCTTGTCATGACGGTCATCACCCTGCTGCGGCCCTTGGAAAAACCCATGGTCATGCCGGTCCGGGAAACCTTCGATATGCGCCCGGCCCCGGCCGTCAAATACCTCGGCATCGCCGTCGTCCTCATCACCATCACGCTTTATATTATTTTTTGGTAAAACGGGGGCGGCCCACGGCAACTTATTGATTTCAAAAGGCAAAATGCCTTAGAACTCCCATCATTTTTGCTAAGGCTTTCATTTTTGGGGGTCGAATGATATCTCTAAAAAATACTCAGAAAACAAAGCTCTTTTAAGGCTTGCCTCAGCTGAACTCTGCACCTCCATCCAACTTGAGTTTCTTAAAGCCGCTACGGCGGCAGGCCTCGTAGGCTACAATGGCAACAGCATTGGAAAGATTAAGAGAACGGGCCTCTGCTTGCATCGGGATCCGATAGCACTTCGTCAAATGTGCTTTTAGGACAGCATCCGGTAGACCTGTGGTCTCACGCCCGAAGATCAAAAAAATCGGACCGGAAAAATCGGCTTGGTCATAGGGCTTGGACGCTTTTTTGGTGATGAAGATATGGTTTCCGTCCGGATAACTGTTCAGAAACTCTTCAAGGCTATCATAGTAACAAATCTCCACCATGTGCCAATAATCCAGACCAGCCCGTTTGAGATGTTTATCGGCCACAGAAAAGCCCAGAGGTTTGATCATGTGCAACCTTGCACCCAAGGCCGCACATGTACGCACGACATTGCCTGTGTTTTGAGGGATTTCGGGCTGGTACAAGACCACATTCAGTTCTAACATGGCGGATTTCCAACCTTATTGTATCAAATCATCAAGAGGAGAAAAACGGTTATCCTAAAACATTCCAGGGAAATGCCCGCCATTTTGTATTTCGAACTGGACGCCGTCCAAAAAGCATGTTATCTTAGCAACGATTTGACCCCGGGTAGTCGAGTGTACTCGAGGAGAGAGGAGGAAAACAGTGGCCGCAAAAATAATCGATGGTGAAGCCGTAGCGAGTCGGATCAGAGAAGAGATCAAGGCAACCGTAGCGGAAATGGTTGCCAACAATCAATCCCCTCCCGGATTGGCAACTGTCTTGGTGGGGGAGAATCCCGCCTCTCAGCAGTACGTCCGCATGAAGCAAAATCGCTGCAAAAAAGTCGGGATTCAATCTTTCGGATACAATCTTCCTGCTGAGACTTCCCAGGAAGAAGTGGAAAAACTTGTAAGTGAGCTGGGTTCAGACCCCAAGGTCCACGGGATCCTGGTACAGCTCCCGTTGCCGGATCACCTGGATGAGGAGGCTGTCCTCAACACCATACCTTTACATAAAGATATCGACGGATTTCATCCGGTGAATATCGGGCGCCTAACAATGAAAGGTCGCAAGCCGTTGTTTATCCCCTGTACCCCTGCCGGAGTCATCCGTCTCCTGGAAGAAGTCGGGGCGGAATTTGATGGAGCGGAGGCCGTGGTCCTCGGCCGCAGCAACATCGTGGGCATGCCTACAGCCCTACTGCTCATACATAAAAATGCAACAGTGACCATCTGTCACAGTCGAACCAAAGATCTGCCCGGTGTGTGCCGCAAGGCGGACATCCTGGTGGCAGCCGTAGGCCGCCCCCAGATGGTTAAGGCTGACTGGGTCAAACCTGGCGCTTTTGTTATCGACGTGGGAAGCAACCGCGTCGATGCTCCAGATACGGAAAAAGGCTACCGGTGGGTGGGCGATGTGGACTTTGATGATGTCAAAGAGGTCGCTGGAGCACTTTCTCCTTCCCCCGGGGGTGTGGGTCCCATGACCATCGCAGGGCTGCTGCAGAACACACTGCGGGCTGCTCAGATCGCGGATGAAATGAAATAGAATGCAGGAGCCGCTGGTTTTAAACGGGATGAGCCCATTCGCAACCTATTCTTGACCTATCGTAAAATTCAGGTGATGACGCTATCTTGGATGGCTCGAAACATCGCCAACACATTCTGGGTGGGAACATTAGCCTGGATATTGTGGATGCTGTTGAACACGAAACCGCTTTCATGTGCGAAGATCTCGATTCTTTCCCGAACCTCACGGTAAACCTCATCGGGCGATCCAAAGGGAAGGGTTTTTTGAGTATCCACTCCCCCACCCCAAAATACTAAGTCTTTGCCGAATTCCCTTTTTAAACGTCGGGGTTCCATGTGCTTCGCTGAGCACTGGACGGGATTGAAGATATCAAAGCCGGCCTCGATGAATTCAGGGAGCAGTTCGTATACAGAACCACAGGAGTGAATGAAGGTTTTCCAGTTGGTCAGACTGTGGATCTTTTGGTTGACACGGATGTGGAAAGGTTTAAAAAGCTCCCGGTAGGAATCTGCTGAGGCACGCAGACCGGTCTGCATGCCAAAATCAGCCCCTGTAACAAAAACAACGTCGACATAGTCACACACGGACTCAGCAATGCGCTCTATGTTTTTAAGGCCGATCTCACACTGTCGCTCGAAAATCTGCTTGATGTAATCTTTTCTCAGAGCCAGCGATACATACCACTCCTCCACATCCCGTATTCCACGGGGATGCTTCAGCCACAAGGCGGGAACCAGCGCGATGTCGCCAAAACCCAGTCCCCCAAAACTGAGAAACAGGCCGCATTCTGTGGTCTCATATAAACGCTTGGCTTCAAGAGCAAAGTAATTTAGGTCCTCATCGCTAAGCAGTTCGAATTCCTCACAATTATCCAAGGGATCGAGCTTATGTTCATCCAAGGGCTGCTGCCGGTCCAGGGCATCGAAGAAAAAACCGGACCGGGGCATTTTAGCACAGGGTGGGGCCGAGGTGTCCCCCTCGGGATATATGTATGTTTCTCCCTTTTCATTCCGGGTGACATTAAAAGCTTCAGGAACCAGGACCTTGGTGCCATCAGGCATGCTGAATGGTTTCCAGCCCTGGTTGGTGAAGCCAAACATGTTGCGGGGAGAAGACACGCCTACAACATCAATTCCTAGTGCTTGGCGGAGTTCGGCGTCGATCTCGCCCAGCATCTGATAAGGCTCGATGATCTTGACGCGATAATCAGGATCGGGAAGCAGTGCCTGACGCAGGCGATGGACAGCACCTGCTGCCATTCCGGTTACGCCAGAAGCACCAAAATCTACACAGACCCGATCTGTGGATTTATGGTTTATTGCGGCGCGCAGCCGTTCCTTAGAAGTCATGCGTATTGAAGATTCCTTAAAGTCAAACTTTATACCCCAAAAAGATAAGTTTAAGATCCACTAGTCACCCAAATTTCAAGATAACTTCTTTATTATCAATACTAACTCGGGGACTGTCCCCAGATTATTTCCTCATCCAGATAAAGGCCTTCGCGATGTCTAAGATGGAGTCGCTTTTGTAGGTGAGTTCCCACTCGCCGGTGCGTTCGGCACCAGGATAGAAGGCTCCGCTGTAGACCATCTCTTCACGCTTCAAGGTCAGCACGAGGGTATAAGGCGCTGACATTTTGTAGGGCTTGTACTGAGCAACCTCCCGCAGGGATTTTTCCACTCCCTTGCGAATCCTATCCCACGCAACTTTGGGATGCAGATTCACTGCCGAAGCCCCGATGGCGGTTTTGACCGACACGGTTTCAATTTTAGCGAACATTTTTTGAAGCTGGTCACAGAGGGCCGTGTCCCCCGCTGCAAAAACCACCGGGACATTGTAGTGGCCGGCGATCAAGGCATTCCAACCCGCTTCCGGCAAAGAGATACCGTTGACCGAAGAGTCCATGACTGTACCGCTCATGGTATGTTCGATGATGGCATCCGGGGTTCCGGCCTTGGCATGATAGCCGATAAAGATCACAGCATCAAAACTTTCGTCGATCCCCTCCATCATGGATTTA
>JAUWSR010000246.1 GCA_030609975.1 Acidobacteriota bacterium
ATGAAATTTATTAAGGTTTTCTGCTTTAGTTTCATATTCATATCTATTCTTTTTGCTCAGGAACAAGAGAAAAGCTTTATCGAAGTGGCCTATGTCATAAACATTGAAGTCCCGGTTAGAGTGTTTGAAAAGGGCGAATTCGTAGACAACCTAACAATGACCGATTTTGAGATCTTTGAAGATGGCAAACCGCAAGATGTGCTGGCTGTCTATCGGATAAAACAGAACTTTATTCAGAAGCGAGAAGAAAAAGAAAGGTTTATTCCTCATACAAAAAGGTTATTTATTCTCTTCTTTGAATTAGCCACTTATGACCCCCGACTGGGCGACGCCGTAGATTATTTCATAAAAGAGGTTTTGCTCAGTTCAGATGACCTAATTGCAGTAACTCCCATAAAGACTTATAGGCTTGAATCTTCAGAGCTTTTAATAAAGCCAAGGGAAGATGTGGCAAATGAACTGAAAAAATTGATAAGGAAAGATGTTTTGGCAGGTAACTCGGAATCAAGATCTTCCCAACAAGATATCATAGAGATAGCTAGGGAACTTCGTGCTCTTCTTACTAATCAAAATCTTGGGCCATTTGAAGGCGAAAGAATTGAGCCTCTCATCACGGCTTATACAGCCGCCATCGATAAATTAGAATTTATAAGAGATATCGACCAATTAAAATTATTGGACTTCGCAAATTATTTGAAAACCAGGCCAGAGCAGAAATATATCTTTTTGTTTTATGAAAAGGAGTATATGCCACGGATAGATACAAAGTTGTGGACCCAGGTATCCAGCCTTTATCAAAATATGGGCGGGATCGGACTTGATCATTCTATTGCGGACTACCATGATTATTACAATCAAGAAGTAACTATAGATTTGGAATCTGTTGGACAAGCATACGCCGATGCCGCAGCTTCTCTTCACTTTCTTTTCATTTCCAAACCAACAGAGAATATCCCTGGAATTGATTTTGTCGAGCGAGCCAATGATGTATTTTCTACATTCGCAGAGATGTCAAAAAGCAGTGGAGGTTTCATAGATAGCTCTTCTCGTCCCGATACATTATTCCAAGCAGCTCTGGATGCATCTGAAAACTATTATCTTCTTTATTATGCCCCAAAAGAATATGTATCTGATGGGAAGTTCAAAGAGATTAAAGTCAAAGTGAAGGGCAAGGGGTATAAAATCGTCCACCGCTTAGGGTATTTTTCGAACTAAGTTTGCAGCACATCAATTTTAATCAAGCAAGGAAGTACTTAATAGACCTGAACTATTCATAAATTTGGCCGACACCGAGATATATTTTCATTATAATCAATCTATTACTCAATTCATCACGCAGCATTGTGATTGAAACATTTTCCAAAACTTTTTCTAAGAAAAAATCAGCCAAATTTACCTTCCAGGATAGATCAGGTTTATTGAAATGATGTCATTATTTTGTTAGGTTAAAAGCATCTGAGGTGAATGATGTCGAAACAGATTGTGATCACAGCGGCCGTACTTTTGAGTATACTTTTGACTCCCCTGGGAGTGCATGCGGACCCGCAGTTCCGCTGGGGCGTCAAAGGAGCCCTGACCATCTCCGCCCAACCGGGGACCGGGGTAGACAGCAGCACAGGTTACACCTTGAGTCCGGAGAACAAAATGGGCTTCTCCTTTGGAGCTTTTTTAGGCTTTGATCTGACGTCCCGCCTTCGCCTCCAGCCGGAGATCCTTTACACACGGAAAGGATCAAAAAAAACTCTCTCCTCCAACCTCAACCCTTTGATCGGCGTCAAAGCCAACTATAGCCTGGATTATCTGGAAATCCCCCTCCTTCTCAAAGCCTACCTGGGGAAGAGTAAAGATCCGATTGGTTTCTACTTGGGCCTCGGCTCCTATTTAGCCTTTTTGATCAAAAATAAGTACACGCTGAAGGCCGGTCAAGATGAGATCTCTTTCGACGATATAAAAGGACTCAAAAACACCGACTATGGATTTTTAGCCGCTATCGGCCTGGATGTTTCAGGTTCTGATATCGACTTTGGTTTTAACTACCGGTTGTCTTTGGGACTGGCTGAACTGGAACTCTTTATGGCCCCCCAACTGCCCACCCTATCGGTCCGGAATACAACCCACGCTTTCACGCTGGATATAATTTTTTAGCCTTGACCGGCTGAATCACGTAACTCCTTTAAGGAGCTTTGATGTTTGATGAGCGCCTGTTTCTGCAGTTCATTGGCATGGGTGATCATCTGATGCAGTTTATCCAGGATGATCCGGACCTTGATGTTCTCCAGCCTGCGCTTTCCTTCCTGTTGGGTTTGAAAATGCAGCTGCAGCAGGGCATCGATCTCCTCATGAGGCATCAACTGGATTAAAACTTCATCTGCAGTGAGCTCTGCCTGACATTCTTGGAGTTCAGTGCATTTAGTCAGAACATTATATTTATGCAGAAACTCTTCTCTCCATATTCTATACTCATCCGTGGCATATTCCGGCATAGGGCCCAGCAGTTTTTTGGCATTTTTAAGAGCCTCCTGGAAAGCACCGTCCCCTTCCTTGAGGAGCTTCCGGGCTCGATAGTAGTCACCAGACACACTGGATTTTGTATCATCCAAGAAGTCTTCAAAGAGCTGAATGGAAAGCTGCAGGCTATTGTAACTTTTAAAGACTTTAGGAAAGATCTGTTTTTCTTTATCGGCTATATTCATGGGCCCTTCTCTTTCACAATAATGGCTGTTTTATTGTTTAGTCGCATCTGAGGTCAGACGGTATGAGATTTTTTGTATAGGCCTCAAAATTTTTATTTCACCAATGTGGTGTCCATTAAGGATAATGGACCATACTTCAATAGGCATATTTGGGCGTTACATAAAAAGAACTGTAGGCAACGTTGGAGAAAGCTTTGAGGACTCTTTGTTCCAGCTCCTTTATGACCTTTTCGAAATCGGATTCCGGGACTTCGTCCAACACATCGATATCCGCTAGCAGGATAATACGCTTTTTTGAATGCGCCACCACCCGGAAATCGTGATAGCTGATCACCTCGGGCATATCCTGCACGATCTCTCGGAAGCGGTCCTCCACAGCCTGGATCTCCGGTGTTTTATCCATCAAAGGGTCGGTGTGACAGACCACTTCCCCCGCAAAATTCTTCCTCAGTATTGCCTCACAGCGTTCTGCGATCTCATGCATCTCTATGGCACCGTATTTTTCCGGTATCTCTGTATGCAGAGACATGGCATAAAGAGATCCATAGTCATGCACAATGATCTCATGCACACCTTCCACGCCCTCCACAGACCGGGCGGTCTTTCGGATCTTGGTGATCATTTCTTTCCCAGGGGCTTGACCGAGAAGCGGAACACGGGCTACCCTGCCATGGGTAAATCCTAAACACAACAGCCTCATCGACACCAGCACCCACATGTATCCTTCCATTTCGGGATGGTGGAGGTAATGTCCAGCCACCAAGCCTCCGATCACTGCTAGGGACATGAACGCCTCTATACGGTGATGATGGGCCGTAGTCAAAATCGCACGGGACTCCACCCGCTTGCCTAAATAATGCACAAATTGCGAAAGAAACTGCTTTAGCACGATGGAGCCCAGAAGGATCCAGATCAAAGCCGGCCAGTAGTGCACATCATGGGAATCCGATATGCGGTGGACCGAAGTTTCCGCCAACTGTATCCCGGTGACAAAAAGAAAGATACTCATCATGAAAGGAGCGACATGTTCCATACGGCCATGCCCAAAGGGATTTTTAGCGGTAGCGGGACGGGCCGTAAGGATAAAGCTCACGATCAAGATCACAGAGTTGGCAAGATGGGAGAGCAGATGAAAAGCGTTGACAACCACCGAGATTGAATGAGACTTGATTCCCAGGTACATCTTGATAACGAACAGCAGGACAATGGCCACCACGGAGATCCAGCCGGCCAGCAGACCGTATCGAACCCGCACTCGCTGATTATCGGTTTCCTGATAGTCCTTGATAAAGATACCGGCCAGGGCATCATTGATTTTTTCAAGCAGCTGCATATCTAACTCCCGCCGGCTATTCCGGATCTTCGTTGTGCACAGGGAGGCTGCGCTGTAGAATGTTGTATTGCAGCGCGATGGACCGGCCGACCTCGCGGTTCCATTAATCCCAAATGTGTTCCCCCGGGGATTGGGCATAGGTAAAAGGGATATTATTTTCCTGAAGCAACAGCGCAAAATCCTGGGAGATGGAGAGCAAAGAATCTTCGATGCCGCAATCCAAATATATATGAGGCAGGTTCTCTAGGGAAATCTCGAGGATCAACTTAAAAGGATCGTAAGCCGTGCACTCCTCCATAGTAAGGAAGATGTCTCCTTTGGGAGTACGTTCTACCTGGCTGCTAAAACCCTCGATCGCGATCCTGGGACTGGGTCGGTCGGACAAACGATCTTCCCATACGACCCAAACCTCCTCAGCGGCAGCCAGCCGCCTGCGGTTGCTGGCTGCATAATTCAGAGCACCGCTGTGGCTGCCCACCGAACAAAACACATCCGGGTGCCGCAATCCCAGCACCACAGCACCATAGCCCCCCATGGAGAGCCCTGTGATGGCTCTGCCCTCACGAGCGGCTATCGTTCTGAATCGATCGTCCACATGCGGAATCAGGTCTTGGATAAAGCAATCCTCCCAGTTGTTTTTTTCGCCCTCCACAGATCTGCTCCAATTGACATACCAGGAATTGCCGCCGTCCGGCATGACCACGATCAGATCGAGATCAGCAGCAAAATCCGGAGCACTCTGGGCCCACTGCGTGTAATCCCCCATCAGCCCATGCAGAAGATAGAGCACAGGATATCGTGTCTGGGAAGAGGCATAACCTTTGGGAAGAGCGATATTGTACTTCAAGGGACGATCCACCGATTCTGCAAAGAAATCAATAGTCTGAATCTCTTGAACTTCTGGCTGGGAACAGGCAATCAGGAGCAGGGCCAACATCAACATACAAGCAACTCCGTGCCATGTCCTCAAACGGGTGTTTTTATGCATGGAAAACTCTCCCTTAGGGGCGATGTATTTTATGGCAAAATCCATAACCTATTTTTTAATGGGCTCACTTCCTTCTGTCAAGGACAACGTAAGCAGCGGGTCTTCGCGTACCGTCAGCAGGCTGTGGTAGGTCTCGCCGGAGACGGTGAGCTTCACCTTGTAAATACCCGTCGCAGCAGGCCGACCCCGCAGTTCGTTCCCAAAGAAACGGAAATCAGGGGCGGCATCCCTGAAATTGCGCATCAACTGCCGCCGAATCCGGTTCCACTCGTCGGGAGTCTGCCCCGCCTTAAATTCCTCATAGAATGTTTTCAATTGGGCCTTGGCCTCTGGATCCGCGCCCTTTTTCAGTTCCTGGAAGACCCGTTCCAAACGCTTAATAAAAGATTTTTGCTGCCCCTCTGAAGGCTTAAATCTGAGGTTCCAGACATAGCGGTTGATTCCAGGTTCAACATCGAGTCGGGCCAGGAAGGTATTTCCCCCTGTCAAGTTGCTGATCTCGAGCTTGGGTTTTTCCGCAGGCTTGGCCTTAAAATAAAAATTAAGGACAGCGGAATTCTGCAGCTGTGGCGGTGAATTGGCCGGTTCCACCTGTGTCAGAGTGGGTGGATTCTGGCCGATGAATAACTGATGTCCCCGGGTGCCGCCCCGAGCGATCCCCTTCCACATGGTAGCTACGGGATTTTCAAAGAGGTGGACTTCGCTTGCGAACACTTCAGGATTCAACTGCTGCAAGGGAGTGATGTCATCTAATATCCAAGCGCCGCGGCCATGCGTGCCGGCGATCAGATCGCCGCTGGGATGAATGAGCAAGTCATG
>JAUWSR010000024.1 GCA_030609975.1 Acidobacteriota bacterium
AATTCACTCGTGAATAATCCAGAGTAGATCATCTTTAGAGAAAAAGTCTGACGATATTCCAAATCCCAAGAGAAGATACGGTCAGGATGATGAGAATGCCCAAGACGTTTTGTTTCCAGGTGTTGGCCAGGATACCCATCTTAGTCCGGTTGTTGAGGACGACCAGCAAAAAGATGGAAGCGACCGGCAGGATGATGCCGTTAGCCACCTGGGCGAAGATGATCACCGACAGAGGATTGAGATCGAACAGGGAGACCAGCAAACCGATACCTATGATCCCCAACCAAACCGCTCGAAATCTCCCCGAATCGTGACCTTTTTCCCATCCCAGTATGCCCGAGGAAGCAAAGGCGGCAGCATAGGGTGCGGTAATAGCAGAGCTCATCCCTGCCGTAAAAAATCCCAGGCCGAATAAGATCGTTGTCAGGGGGCCGAACAGTGGCTTCAACTGCTGAGCCAGGTGCACCCCTTCTTCTACGGGGAGTCCTTGTGCAAAAAAGGCCATCGCCGAGGTCACGACGATGGAGGTCGAGATCAGGCCTCCCAATCCCACGGAAACAAAAAGATCTTTCTTGACTGCGGGTAGATCAGCAGGAGTCCGCCATTTTTGTTTGACCGCAGAGGAGTGGAGAAAAAGATTGTAAGGGACAACGGTCGTACCGACCAAGGCCAGCACCAGCATGAGTGATTTATCCGGCAGCGTCGGGATGAATCCCTTCAGAATTGCGGCCATATCAGGTTTGATAATGACCAAGGTGGTTAGAAAGGAGAGACTCATTAAAAATACCAGGGCCACCAAAGTCTTCTCTACGATTCGGTATTTTTTTCGACTGAGGATAAATACGGCGGCTCCGGATATCAGCAAAACCCAAACCTTTTTCGAAACGTCGCTGACTAGCTCAAGACCCATGGCCCCACCGGTGATATTGCCGGCTTCGTAGGCGGCGCAGCCAAATGTGATAGCAGAGAGAGTGAGGATGGCAAACAGTGTGCGGGTCAAAGCTTTTTGAGGAAATTCTCGAAGTGCTTGTCCCAGATCGTGGCCGGAACTCAAGCTTAGACGGCCAGTCATCTCCTGAAGGATGATGGTGGTGACGGTGGCAAATAACAGGGCATAGAGCAGAGCGTACCCGAATCTGGCTCCTGCCAGCGAGCACGAGGTAACGGTTCCCGGTCCGATAAAAGCGGCCGTTACTAAAAAACCAGGCCCGAAGGAGGTGCGCTTAGTCTTTTTTACCATAACCTCCACCGCCAGGAGTCTCGATACGCAGGATATCTCCCGATTGAACCCTAAAATTCGCTTTTGAACCCAGAACTGTTTTTTTCCCTTTGGATATAAGCAGGTTTCGGCCCTTTTTGCCGGGTTCCCCTCCCTGGAGGCCATAGGGAGGATAACGTCGCCTCTCTGACATGATGGAGACCTGAGTGGGCACGAGGAATTCGAACTCACGAATGAGTCCTGCACCGCCTTTGTGGCGGCCTTTACCGCCTGAGCGGGGGCGCAGTGCATAGGAATTGACTCGAAGCGGAAGATAATTTTCCAAAGCCTCGAGGGGCGTGTTGAGCGAGTTTGTCATATGTGTGTGGATTCCACTGAGGCCTGGTCTTTCCCGGCTGGCTCCCATTCCTCCCCCGATGGTTTCATAATAGGCAAAATTCGAATTTCGCTCAGGGTCGAATCCTCCAAACGTGACATTGTTCATGGTTCCTGAACTTGCTGCCGGGATAAGCTCGGGCACCGCCTGAGAGAGGGCTCCCAGGATAACGTCTACGATCCTCTGGGAGGTTTCCACATTACCGGCGGCCGTAGGAGCGGGGAAGCGGGAATTCAACACTGACCCTTTGGGAACAGTGAGCGTCAGGGGACGCATCAGACCTGTGTTAAAGGGGATATCCTCTGTTACCAGGGAACGAAAGACATAAAGCGCCGCCGACAGGGTTATAGCATAATTGGCATTCACGCCTCCCTCGACCTGAGGATCGCTGGAGCTGAAATCAAGGTGGACGCGGTCTCCTTTTATGGTAATTTCCACTCCGATTCGAATGGAGAAGGTGTTTAAGCCATCATCGTCGAGATAATCTGTAAAGCTGTAGGTTCCATCCGGGATCGTCTTTAGTGTCGCTCTGAGAACCCGCTCGGCATAATCCTGAATGAGGCCGGCATGCAGCTGTATTTTTTTTAGTCCGTACTTTTTGGTCACTTCTTCGAGCCGCATTTTACCTTTGTGGTTAGCGGCAATCTGAGCCATCAGATCTCCTTTCCGCTCTTCGGGAGTCCGGACATTGGCCAAAAGCAATGAGAGAAAATCCTCATTCAGCTGCCCTTTGCGGATGATCTTGCTGGGAGGTATGATAATGCCTTCTTGAAAGATCTCTGTTGCCAAGGGCATTGAGCCGGGGCTCATCCCCCCGACATCGGAATGGTGAGCGCGGTTAGCCACCAGGAACTGAAGTTTTTTCTTAACAAAAACCGGGGATACGCAGGTTATATCGGGCAGATGCGTCCCCCCACGATAGGGATCGTTCAATATGATGAGGTCTCCGTCTTCCAGCTCAGAGGATTCCAAGGCGGCATGGACCGAAAGCGGCATCGCTCCCAGATGCACGGGGATGTGAGAGCCTTGGGCGAAGGTTTCTGCCTTATGGTTGAACAGAGCACAGGAAAAATCACGCCTTTCCTTGATGTTGGGCGAAAGGGAGGTTCGCTCCAAGACCGCACCCATCTCCTCGGATATGGAGGTGAAGATGTTCTTGAACAATTCCAATTCGATCGCATCATATTTCGCCATCCGTCTATCGGGTCCTTTGTAGAATGAGATTCAAATAGTCGTCTACACGCAGGCTATGGTGGGGTGGGAGGAAGGTGGTTGATTCCAGGTCCACCACCAACGCCGGGCCGGGGATCACATTCCCTGGACATAGGAGGGCGCGTTTATAGACTTGAGCCTTGAATTCTTTTCCCTGAAAATAGAGGGATTGGGATTTTAGGTGAGCATGATTAGGATTTGTATCACTCAAAGGCCATTTTTTAAGCCGGATCTTGTGTGTGATACCTGTGGCTTTCACACGGAGGTTTACTATCTCCACCGGCTGGTGGGGCTGCTGATACGAGTAGAGCTGCTGGTGCCGCTTGTGAAAAAGAGAGATGTGGGCTGTATCTCCCTGGAAGGGAACCGTGATCTCGTAGGATTGACCTTGGTATCTGAGGTCGAGAGATCGTTCAATACGTATATCCTCGGGTGAAAATCCCTCTTGCGACATATCTTTGATCCCCTGTTGGCTCAGTTTTTGGAAGATCCGATCCAGCCTGCTGAGACGGATCTTATTCTCGGTTGTGAGGATGGATTGAGAGTAATCGCGGATGGAATCAGACAGCAACAGCCCCAATGCGGATAGAACCCCCGCATTTTTGGGAACGATCACTGTTGTCAGATTCAGGTGGGAGGCCATTTCTGCAGCGTGCATCCCTCCCGCACCTCCGAAGGAAAATAAGGCAAAGTTTCTCGGATCAATGCCGCGTTCGATGGAAATAACACGGATGGCTTTTTCCATGTTAGCATTGGCGATCTGTATGATTCCGGCAGCGCTGGCTTCCACGGATTTGCCCATTTGTCGGGCTAAAACTGCGATCGTTTTTCTGCTTCGCTCAGGATGGAGCCGCATGTTCCCGCCTAAAAAGTATTCTGGAACCAACCGCCCCAAAACAAGATTGGCGTCGGTGACTGTGGCATGGCTGCCCCGGCCGTAGCATGCCGGGCCGGGATCTGCGCCTGCACTCTGGGGACCCACCCTTAAAGATCCACCTCCGTCGAGATAGGCAAGGGAGCCTCCTCCCGCTCCTACAGTATGGATATCGATGATAGGAAGACGAATGGGGAATTCTCCGATGGCACTCTCATTTGTCCGCTGGATGCGGTTGTCTACCAGCGACACATCAGAAGACGTGCCACCCATATCGAAAGTGATGATCTTCTTGAAGCCTGCCGCTTTAGCTAAACGAAAGGAGGCGACCACTCCCCCGGCAGGTCCGGAGAGGGCGGTGCGGAGCGGTTCTGTACGTGCTGTGGCGGGGGAAATATATCCCTCATTCGACTGCATTATGCGCAGTTCCGCTCTTTTCAGCTTGGATTCCAAATTTTCCAGATAGCTGCTGATAACTGGCATTAGATATGCATTGACGGCCGTCACGGTCGTACGTTCGAATTCGCGGTACTCGGGAAGGATCTGATGGGAGGCGGTAACCAGGGGAAAGTGCCTTTTCAGCACCTTGAAGATTTTCACCTCATTCTCCGGATTGATGTAGGCATTGATCAGGCATATTGCTACGGCCTCGATCTTATGCTTTTTTAGTTTGGTGATGATATTCTTAAGGTTCGCCTCCGACACCTTTATAAATGCCTGGCCCGATGCCGAGACACGCTCTTTTACGCCGAAAGAAAAGCGGCGGGGGAGCAGAGGAATGCGGGTTTCTCCCTGAAGACTGTAAAGCTGCCTGCGCGTCTGACGTCCGATAAAAAGGACATCTTCAAAACCAGCCGTAGTGATAAGGGCGATCCTTCCACCTTTTTTTTCTAAAAGCGCGTTCGTGGCTACAGTGGTCCCATGAATGATCAAAGTGTGGGCGTCGAGCGTGCGTCCTTTGTTTAGACCGGCGAGTATTGCAGCGGCCGGGTTTTGGGGCGTGGATGGGAGTTTTTGGATCGAGATATGTCCCTTTTCATAATAAACAAAGTCTGTGAAGGTGCCTCCGGTATCGATCCCGATGCGCGAATCTTTGTACATGAGAGCTCAATGTATATGTTTGGCTCTAGGGATGTCAAGAATCCTAACCCCAATGTCTCATCTCTAGCGGTGAGAAGAACAGCTGAAATCTCACCCTGTAAATTGCCCGTCTCAGGGGATTGTCAGAATGGCATACTTTTGTCAGTATACATGTGTTTTAAAAGGAGACATATGCAGTGTTTTTTTTGGGGTTGAGACATGTTGCGCATTAACGACAAGATGAGAAGATGCCGCGCTTTCACGCTGATCGAGTTGTTGTTGATCGTTGCTATCCTGGGAACCTTGTTGGCACTGGCTATCCCCAACTTTATCACAATGCTCCATAAATCCATGATCAAGGCAGCTTGTGCAGACATTAAAATGATCGCCCAGAAACTGGATGATCATCTGATGGATTACGGCATTTTGCCTGAGGATTTCTCTCAAATCACAGGTATTCGGAAGACAGATCCCTGGGGAAATCCCTATCAGTATATGATTATTTTGGGTAAGGATAAAAATGAAATCCGGGGAAAGTGGCGGAAGGACCGGTTCCTGGTCCCTTTGAACTATGATTTCGACCTTTACAGTATGGGCAAAGATGGCATAAGCCAGGCTCCCCTGACCGCCAAAGCTTCCCATGATGATGTGATTCGTGCCAACAATGGGGATTATGTGGGGATCGCCTCTAAGTATTGATCGAGATGCCAAGTGAGGATTCAATTAGATTTCCTGCGCAGTAAGGTTGCCCAACGGATAGCTTTACTTTTTATCCTGTGTGCCTTGATTCCTATCATCGCTCTTTCTGTTTTGTCTTTTCGTCAAGTTACCCAACATCTGCATCAACAGTCACAAGAACGGCTTTTTCAATCGAACAAGTCTATGGGGATGGCCATATATGAGCGCTTGCTGATCCTCGAGGCTGAGATGGCCTTTATATCAACACAGATCAGAGTAAATCCCCATGTCAATCTGGACCGTTATTTCCAGAATTTCAGCACACGTCTCGAAAGAAAATTCAGGGGATTATGGCTTGTACCGGAACAATCTTCCACTTCCATCCTGCTGGGGGAGGGCCAGCCTCCTGAATTGACAGAACAGGAATATCAACACCTTCGATCGGGCGAAACCATCATGTTTTATATGCTCTTACCCCGACATTCTGCAAGGATCTTCATGGCGATTAAAATGACCTTGCCGGAATTTCCATCTTCCTATTTTGCTGCTGAGCTCGATCCTGATTTCTTGTGGAGCATGGGCTATGAAGAGGCTTTGCCATATTGGGCGGAATTTTCTGTATATGACCATGAAAATAAGCTTCTATTCTCTTCTCTTCCCCAAGACTCTCTCTGGGCAGATCTCCCCGATCCCGTTCGACCGCTTGGTGATTCCGGTTCGTTTGGATGGTCATATCAAGGAGATACGTATTTAGCAAGTTTCCGAGATCTTTTTATTCAAAGCCAGTTTTATGCATCAAGGTGGACACTGGTATTGAGTGAAACGAATTCATACATTCAGGAACCGGTGGGCAATTTCAAAAAGACTTTTCTACTTGTAATTTTGCTTTCCTTCTGGGTGGTCCTGCTTCTCAGTTTCAGTCAGATCCGTCGCAGTTTGGTGCCTTTAGTGAAATTGAAGGAAGGGGCACAACGAATCTCCCAAAGGGACTTCGAGACTCGGATTATCGTGAACAGCGGAGATGAATTTGAAGAGGTGGCAGAGGCTTTTAATGACATGTCTGTGACTTTGGGGAGACAATTCAAAGCGTTAAAGATGATGTCGACTATAGATCGGGCGGTTCTTTCTTCCATGGACGCTGGAGAGATAGTGGAATCCCTACTTACCCAGATCCACAACATCTGCCCGTGTCAAGGTGTCTGCGTGGCGATGCTGGAGCCTACGGACAAAATGACCGGTGACCTCTATTTTAGAATGGTCGGAGAATCTCAAATTACTCAAATGGCGGAGATCGAACTTTTGCCCCATGATCTCAAGCTTCTTCAAGAGCAGAAAGACCATGTTTATGTAGCTGGTAGCTCTCTCTCTCCTTCATTTCTTTTGCCTCAGGTTTTATCCGAATTGAAATATTTCTTTATTTCCCCTGTGTTTCTAAAGAACAAGCCGGCTGCCATTTTATCCCTTGGTTTTTACGAAAAACCTCTGCTTACTCAGGATGAAAAGAGCAACATCAGACAGCTTGCGGAGCAGGTGGGGGTTGCCCTGTCAAATGCCCGTTTGCTTAATGAGCTACAAGATTTTAATTTTGGAACTCTTACCGCTCTGGCACGGGCTATTGACGCTAAATCTCCCTGGACAGCAGGCCATTCCGAACGCGTGACGGAATTCGCCTCAAAAATAGCTAGAACTTTAGCTCTTTCTCAAAAACAGCTGGATGTGATCCAAAGGGGAGGACTCTTGCATGATATCGGCAAATTGGGTATTCCTAATCAGATCTTAGATAAGCCTGCCAAGCTGACTCCTGAAGAATTTCAGATCGTACAAACTCATACCACACTAGGAGCCCGGATCCTGGAGCCGATTGCCGCCTACTCTGATATCGTGCACATCGTTTTAGAGCACCATGAGAATTTTGATGGGAGCGGTTATCCAGCGGGTCTCAAAGGAAAAAATATCAGCCTTTACAGTCGGATATTCGCTGTGGCGGATAACTTTGATGCACTTACAAATGATCGTCCCTACCGGCGTGGCTTAGAACTTGGAGAGGCAATTCAATTGATCAAATGTCAATCCGGCAAGAAATTCGACCCCATGATTGTGGATGCTTTCTTGCGCGTCACCGAGATAATGGGAGAATGAGATGAACAATCACAAAATGTCCCAGGTTCTATTGTTGCTTATAATTTTAGCGGCAAGTTCCTGTGTATCACAAACCCAGCTTCCTGATAAGTTGCTGGGAACTTGGAGGACTGAGGCGATAGAGTACCAGAATACTTTTTTTGAAATAAGATCAGGCCTGCTTGTCCTAGGCGGAATGACTGGCGAGGTTCAGAATTATACGATCTCCAAAGTGGAAAGAAAAAAGTTGCGTGATGAAGAGTGGGTCCTTTATACTGTCATTTACCAAAATGACAGCCTGCAAAAATTTGAGTTTCCCTTCTATTTCAGCCAGGCGAAAAATGGCGTTATCGTGTTTAAGAACCAGGAAAATTTAGTTTGGAAGAAAGAAATTCAATAAAATTAAATATTTTAGTTTCCGCGTTTGATTTTTGCCCCCAAGAATCACCCGGATCCTACTCTTTAGGGGGACTTTTAGCCTGGAAAATAGTCGAGCAACTGAGTCAGCAATATAATATATCCGTTATCACGCATACACAAAATCGAGATGCTGTCATGGAGGCGCTGGATAGGGGAGATCTGCCGCAGGTTTCTATCTCTTTTGTGGATCTGCCCCGGATGTGGAGGACCCTTATAAAAACAGAAATGGGCCAGAGTTTGGTCTTTTATCTGTGGCAGAAGAACGCCTACCAACATGCTCGCTGGCAGCACCAGGAAAACCGCTTTGACGCAGCCCATCATTTGACGCCTTGGTATGATTGGATCCCTAGTTTTATCGGTGCTTTTCTTCCTGTGCCTTTTATCTGGGGGCCCCTGGGAGGTGGAGAGAAGAAACTGTCGCTTGCTCAGCGATGGGGCCGGAGGAGCCGGGTTCGGAAGAAATGCAGCGAACGCGCGGAATCGATATTGGTGTGTAACCGAGAGACAAAGGAGTTGTTTCCAGAAAAACTGTGGAAAAAAACTCAGTTTTTCCCCTGGGGCGGATTATCTCAGGCAGAATTTCCCGAGCCGAAAAAACGAGTGCAAAATCCACAGCCTTTTCGTATCATTACGGTTAGCCTTGACCCTCATAATCAGAACCTTGAACAGGTATTGAAGGCCTTCCAGTATTTTCACAAGACTCATCCTGACAGTCAACTGCAGCTTTTATGTCAGAATAGCAGCAGAACGGAAATCTCTGGGATGGTGACAAAATTGGGATTGGAAAATCATGTCGAACTGATAGAACGGATACCGCGGTCAGGACTCCGCCAAATATTTCGTTCTGGCGACATTTTTGTATGTTTGGATACGGACGAGGAAGGGGCCTCTCTACTGATCGATGCTATGAGTTCAGGGCTTCCCACTGTGGGTTTGGATCAAGGTGCCTCGGGTGTCACCATTCAAGCGGGCTGGGGAAAAAAACTCCCTGCAGATGATCCCTCCCAATTATTCAATGATGTGGCCCTTGCTTTTGAGCAGCTTTACAAAGACAAGGTCCTTCGCAGAAAAATGGGAAGAGCTGCCCGAAAAAATGTGAAGGAATATTATCTCTGGGAACGACTCGGGCAGAAGTTGTGTGACCTTTATGCGGAACACTTCCTCCAAGAGGAAAGTATCCACCATTCCAAACAGGGCGAGGGACGCTTTTTTTATTAACGACTAACCACAGGTGTCACAAGATCCAGAGGAGCAGGTCGAACAGCTGCTGGAGGAAGAGGTCGTTCTCTCTGCACCTCCTCCAATTCCGAAGGCCGAGATGCATTTTTTCAATCGCTGCCCTTGGCAACGAGGACAGACAACGTTCTTTTCTTTTCCGATGGGAACGAGGACTTCAAAACCTCGGCGGCATTCGGTACAAAAGAATTCATAGATGGGCATAGTTGTCTCGATTCAGATGATTGCGGTGGCCTCAATCTCCACTTTCGCATCTCTCGGCAGGCGGGCCACTTGAACCGCCGCTCTTGCTGGAAAGGGTGATGTGAAGAACTCAGCGTAAACGGCGTTCATGGCGGCATAATCCTCCAAGTCCTGCAAAAAGACCGTACACTTAACGGTCTTATCGAGCGAACTTCCCGCTGCTTCCAGTACGGCCTTCAGGTTGGACAGGACCTGTCGTGTTTGTTCTTCGATTCCGCTTTGCGGGATTTTTCCTGTGGCCGGATTTATGGCTATCTGACCTGAGGCAAAAACAATACCATTGGCGACAACGGCTTGTGAGTAGGGTCCAATCGCCTTCGGGGCTTTATCAGTCTTGATCTCTTTTTTCATGGATGTGCTCCCTTCTTTGCAGGAAAATAAGGTAGGGCCTATAAGGGCGGTGCAGCCGATGACCGCCAGAGCTTCACGTCTTCTCATACAAGCTCTCCTCTCCTTTAATTTTTATACATATTATCACTCTGTCGGTTACTTGACAAATCCGCAGTGAAGAATAGACTATTGGCAACCGGAAATGCCTTGGTATCTGTTCTGATGGTTCGCTCAGAGCAACAGAAAGGAGAAAAGTATGAAATTGAATTCATTTTGGATCATAGGATTGGCGGTGGCGGGATTGGCCGGTTGTGGGCCCCAACAGGTCAGGGAGTCAGACCTGGAAAAGCAGGAAGATCGGATCAGCTACGCCCTGGGGCATGATATCGGGACTCAGCTGAAACAACAGGGGTACGAGATTAATCGAGAGGCATTGGCACAAGGAGTTAAAGATGGATTGCAGGAAAGCGTATCTCTGCTTACGCCGGAGGAATTGCGGGCAGCAATACTCGCTTATCAAAACCGGGAGCAGGAGCAGTACGCCGATGAGATGAAATCCGTTGCGGATAAGAACAAACGGGAAGGTGAGGTTTTTCTCAAAGAAAACAGCTCCAAGGAGGGAGTGATCGTTCTACCCAGCGGGCTCCAGTATCAGATCCTGCAAGAGGGGACTGGGCCCCAGCCCGAGCTCACCGATCAAGTCTCGACGCACTATATCGGCGCTTTTATGGATGGGACAGAGTTCAATAACTCCTACCAAGACGGGCAGCCTGCTATCTTTCCTGTAAATCGAGTTATCCCCGGTTGGACGGAAGCTTTGCAGCTCATGAAAGTCGGTGCGAAATGGAAGCTCTGGATCCCGCCTGAACTTGGCTATGGAGAAGCGGGGAGGGGAGAGATGATCCCTCCGAACTCCGCTCTGGTATTCGAAGTGGAACTGCTTTCGATCGTGAAATAAGTAGGCTGCTCGGCCGGCTCTATTCGGCGGATTGCTGCTGCTTGAACCATTGGTAGGTCAGCCGCAAGCCTTCTTCAAAATCCACGGCCGGTTCATATCCGAGGATCTTGTGGGCACGGGAGATATCGGCCAACGAATGTTTGACATCCCCGGCTCTAGTTGCTTGGTACTCTGCCTTTATTCGGGTGCCGGCGATCTTATTTAAAAAAGCCAGTAGCTGATTAAGGCTCAAGCGGTAGCCAGTGGCGATATTGACAACCTCACCCTGGGTTCTGCCCACTTCGGTTGCGCGCAAATTGGCGGTGACGACATTTTCTATGAAAGTAAAATCTCGGGTTTGTTCACCGTCACCATAGATCACGGGGGATTTGTTGGCTAGGGAAGCTGTAATGAATTTGGGGATGACAGCAGCGTATTCTGAGGCTGGGTTCTGATGAGGACCGAATACGTTGAAATACCTGAGAGAGAGAGTTTCCAAACCGTATATCGATGCGAATATCCTGCAATAGTATTCCCCGGTGAGCTTGTTCAAAGCGTAGGGGGATAATAGGGCTGGCGGCATGTCTTCTTGTTTGGGTAGGACCGGAGTGTCTCCGTAGACAGAAGAAGAGCTGGCAAACACAAGTCTCTTAACGCCGGTATCCCGGGCAGCGATCAGTACGTTCAAGGTCCCGGAAATGTTGTTCTCGTGGCTTTCCAGAGGATTTTCTATAGAACGAGGGACCGACGGGATGGCGGCTTGGTGCAGTACGAAGTCGATACCCCGCATGCTCTGGCTCACTGAACTTAGATCTCGAATATCACCCTCTATGATCTCTATCCGAGAGAGGCTCGCCGACAAATTGTCTTTGGAGCCCGAGGAGAAATTGTCCAGAACCCGAACAAAGTGGTCCTTTTCGACCAGCCGCTTGACAAGATTAGACCCAATAAATCCAGCACCGCCGGTCACCAAATATCTAGCTGTCATGTCATGCTCCAATTTTTCCTAAGTCTAGCACAATCCCTCACATTTCTTCTAGCCGGATTTTGTCGAGGTTATATTTTATGGGTTAGATCATGTCTAGATATTTTTTCCCTTTGCCCAACGGATTTAGAGCAGAGGTGACATTTAGCTCTTTGTTTTTTGTCAGGTCGAGCCGTCCCTTTTTTTTCTTGGGAGAAAGGACGTCCACGATGGGATTGAAAATGTCTCCTTCGTTAACCTCTCTCACCACTGCTACACTTTTATCGCTCAAGTTAATGAGAGTCCCGACAGGCCAAACGCCGATTGCCTGGAAAAAACGCTCGAGCAGTTGAGGATCGAACAGCTTGCCGCTTTCTTTGATCATCAGTTCATAGATCTCGTTGGGGGGAAAGTCTTTTTTGTAGGTTCGTCTTTGTGCCAAGGCATCATAAACATCACACATGGATACAATAAGGGAAGCAATATGCGGCTTCTGTGGATATGCTACCTTGGGATACCCTTGGAGATCGTAGCGCAGATGATGCTCGAAAGCAACCACGATGGGAAGCGTCCCCAATGATTTTTTGTAGTGATACAGGATCTTCGTTCCCAAAAGAGTGTGATCCTTCATGCGGGCGAACTCAGAATCTGCCAGTTTACTCTTTTTCTGAAGGATCTTTTGGGATATGGAGAGTTTGCCGATGTCATGGTAGAGGGCAGCGATACCGATATCCAGGACATCGTCTTTGGAGAACCCTAATATGGAAGCAAAATACATAGAAAGTAGAGAAACATTCAGGAGATGGACAAAGGTGATCAGGTCTTTTTGTTTGACGGAGACCAGATTTAAAAGCTCTTGGTGTCTTCCTACAAAATTTTCCATAACGTTCAGGATGTTGAACCTCAGGTCGAGGTAGTCGATCTCTTCCTCATTAAGAACGGTGTTCAATGAATTGGAGACAGCGTCAAGCGAGATATCGTATTGTTTGGCCATCTCCAATGACCTGTCGCCTGCTCCTTCCGTCTCGATCATCCGTTTTATTCTTCCTGCGCGGATGTTTTGAATACCATGAAGTGAAAAATATTCCTTTTCATCGATCTGGTCCTGCCTTTTGGTTCGGGTTAAAAAGGCGATGAAACTGCTTAGCTCGTCATTCCGCAATCCTTGTTGGAACACGATCCTCTGGATCTTGCTCTCTTCAAAAAAAATTATCAGCCCCCGCAATTTGTGGCTCAACTCAAAAAAGATGTGGTCTTCCCAGGCAAGCTCGCTGTCGACGATGCCGATGACAAGCTCTTTCCTGCTTCTCAGGATCTCATCCAGAAGTGCGTACAGCCTCTGTATAAATTCGTTATATTTAGGATGATCTTCGGAATAAAGCTTTCCGGCTTGGACGGCGTTCATCAAGTAGAAGAATGAGGTTTTAACTTTGTTCAGCATCCCATTTCTCCAGTACTTGAGAGGTTTTTTCTCTTAATTTTCGGTTCCAGAATCCTTTTTTCTGGCTGAGCCTGTCAAGATGTTCTCGCGCCTCCTTGAGATTTTTCTTGGCAGCGATGTCGATATGTCTGAGAAGCACCTTGTTTTTTATTCCGTAAGGGGATTGGATCTCGAAAAGCCGCGCAAAAGTCTGTCTTTTAGTGAGTTCATTGCGCATCAACAGCAGTACGGCTTCTGCTTTTAAAGTCATGTCCTTGGATTTGAGCAGCTCGAACAAAAATTTATCATCGGATTCCGTGAGATCGTGCATTGCTTTGAGGACTTTAATTTTAAGAGCTTTTCCGCCGGTCTGATAAATGTGCTTCAAAACAACCAAAGAGATAGGCGTGTCGATTGTTCTCAGAATTTCTACAATTTTACTCAAAAACAAAGTTTCGCCTGCATTCTGGTCGATATTGATGTTGAAATAGAAAATGTATTCCGTGAAATATTTAAAGAAGGCTCGAAGTAGGTAGGGGGAGATCTTGTGATCCGTGAAGATCCTTTCCAGGTAGGTGTTGACATCGAAGATGCTGGTTTTGAGGTTGGTCAAAAAGTATTCGAACTTGATTCGACGTTCTCCGTTAAGCCAAGAAGTTTCCACGAATTCGGATATGCGGTCCAGAGTTTGTGTGTAGATTTCTTCCGAAGCAAGTGTTTCTGCTTTTTGTACTAAAACTTCGTGCAGGCATTTGAGATAATCGAAGTCCTGTTCATCCTGGATCGCTTTCCATTCTTCCAGGATCAGCTCCAAACTCGCTACCAACGCTTCTTTTTGCCCCTCTTTTTCCTGGATGTTGAGCAGAACAAAACGGTAGTTGCGATAAAGCTGGTTGTGATCAAAAGACAGCTTCTTGTCAAAATCGATCTCTTTGAGCAGTGACGACAGTGTCTGTCGATATATATCCGATATGAATTTGCCCGAGGTGCCTGAAAGCAAAGCCTTGATCTTTTCTTCGACTTCAGGCTTTTTATTGCTGGGGTCATCGCTTTGAAAAAGATCGCGCAGGGATGTGGAAATTTCAAGATGACGGTCTTTTTCGATCAATTTGGAGAATATGCTGAAACTGAGGGAGTCAAACTTGTCATCCGTGATGATCTCTTCCCAAACGGTGGTGGCCAGCTCGGGTTCGGAAAGGTCGGAGATCAGAAGTTTTAAGTTTTCGAATTTGGATTCATAGTTGATCTTGCGGTTGGTCACGATGGATTTGACCAGGCTCTTGGCACATTTTCGGTATTTATGGTCTTCTGATTCTTTTAGATTTTTAAAGAATCTGGAAAAATTCTTATGAAGTTCCTCATTGACAATAAGGTCTTCGGTGTTAAATTTGCCGATCACATTTTCGAAACTGTCTGCGACCTGGAGAAGTTTTTCTGGATCCGCCTCCTCCAATGCCTCTTCCATAAGATAGGCCCAGACGTCACCAACCTCATCTCCCTCTCCTTTGAGCAGCATTGAATAGTCCAGCTCCTCGACTGTAATATGATGGATGTTCTCCTTTTTCAGGACTTCCTGGGCTCCCCCCTCTCTTAAAAAATCCTTGAGTGCAAGTGTGATCTTTGAAACAAACCGCATCAGCTCATCATCGGTAATGCCCTGACGGATCTCTAAAGATTTGATCTTGCGGAAATGGAATAACCTGCCTAACTCTTGGTATATCCTTTCCCCCTCCCAAAACCTCTCATCCATGAACAAAGATCGGGGTGTGAAGCCTATGCTGAGAGGACTCAAAAAAGTGAACAGGGTATTGATTGTGTTCTTGAGGTCTTCTACCGATTTTACGAAGGCGGGATGCTCCATGTTGTAGATGGTGGCATTCTTGAAGGTGACCTTCAGGGCTCTGAAGAAATCATTGATGATGTCTTCATGCTTGAGATTTTCGTGTTTTTCTGACATCGCCGTTCAAATCAGAGATGAGGCATTTCCGGGAGCCGAGTCAACCAAGGCCCCATCTCCCCGAATTTATGCCCGATTTTAGTACAAATATACTCAAAAGACAAACCAGTGAAAAGGGTGAACTGTTTAAGCGCATCCATGGTAAATACCTACAGGGTCATAATTTAGTCGTATCAGAGGTGGCATTTATTTAAAGAGTGAAGCGGGATTAATCTCTGGAGATTTTTAAACAGACCTGATTTTTTCCCAGCCACTTGCTGTGGTCGGCAAGCTCCTGGGCTCTCTTTACCAGGCTTTGGACCGTATCGCTGACGCGGGCCATCGTCGCCCCGGCAGAGATCGTTGTCTTGATAAATTTGTCCTCATCAGGGAGATGGGATTGCTCCACCAAAAGACGCAGTTTGTTTCCCACCAGGTCCAACTTGGAATCGTCAACATTCAGGAGGACAGCTAGGAATTCCTGGCCCTCCCAACGACCCACCACTTCGAAAAAGCGAATATTGCTGGCAAGAGTCTGTGAGATCATGCGAATGACTTTGTCTGCGACAGTGTGGCCGTAGGAATCATTGAGGGTTTGCATATCATCGATATTTATAAACAATATCCCGAATTTCAGCCCATATGCCTTCATCTCCTCCAAACGTGAATGGAGATGCATTTCAAGGAAGCGTCGGTTCCCGGATTGTGTTAGGCGATCCAGCAGGTCCATTTTTTCTAAATCCGAGGGCTTTAAAGGGAGAGAGACCTTGGGCGTGCTTTCTTGGTATGTCTCCAAGGCCGCTATCGGTTCCTTATTCTGGTTGAGGACAGGGATGATGCGCATCATGACCGGCATGCGGTAGCCGTCTTTATGCTGTATGTAGGCTTCAAGGCTGCGGGGACGCCCATCTTTGAGGGCCTGTCTGACCGGACATGTATCTTTGCAGAGATGCAGACCTTCTTCCCCCAGGTCCAAAAGGATATTTTTGGGGCATTCCTTTCCTATGACCTCGGCCCGGGCGTATCCGGTTAGGCTCTCCGCCGCCTGGTTCCAGAAAATGACCTGCAGGCCTGGCTCGATTAGATTGATGGCTTCCTGGAGGTTGTCCAAAAGAATCTCGTAGAAACTATCTCCCGAAGGCCTGAAAATCTGTTCGGGTTCGTTTTCTGACATCTTATCGCCTTGCTCTCAGCATAGAGCAATTCTTTATGACCAATTTATATCAAACTTCAGCTGCATCGTCAATCCACCATGACTTAATAACTGCGAGTTAATGCCATCCTCGATTCTTGACTTTTTTATAACCACCAGTTATAAAGTCAATATCCTTGTAGGGGGATATCATGATCGCAAAGCTCGGAGCAAAACTCAGAAGAACACGAGAAAGTCTGGGGATCACGCAAGAAGAGCTCTCAAAATCCGTCGGTCTTTCGAGTGAATTCATATCACTCTTAGAGGTAGGTAAAAGAGCTCCCAGTCTGGATTCTCTTCGAAAACTGGCTGTCTTTCTGAAAAAAGACATGGCCTATTTTCTTGAGGAAAAGGAAACTTCCTTCGAGATCCTCTTAAACGATAAAAAAATGTCTCGAGAAACTCGCAGCGAGCTTAGGCGCTTCAAACGCTACTGTGAGGATTACCTGCAGCTGGAAGATCTCACCGGGCGCAGGCTCGAAGCTGCACCTTTATATAACAGTGTCTCACCCGAAGTTATGGCCTTTGAAGAACGGGAGCGATTGGGCCTGGGGGATGAGCCTATACATGATATCTTCGGTTTGGTAGAAATGAACGGATTGAGGATCCTGAAGCAAGCTGTTACCCCCAAAGCTCAGGTGGCAGGCGTTTTTGTCTATTTTGCAGCTGAGCAGGCTGGTTTTGCGCTTGTCAACACAACCCTCAATCTGGGTGAGCTGTGCCTGATCACCGCTCATGAGTACTGCCATTTTCTAAAAGACAGAATGGACGGCCCCATCTTGGATAATGCAGATATTGTGTACGAGGATTATCTGCCCTTGTACCATCCCAGGGAAAAATTTGCCCATCGTTTTGCCGTAAATTTTTTGGTCCCCCCTTCAAAATTACGCCGAATCCACCAAAAAGAACTTTCGACACGAAGCTTGCACTTTGAGGATGTCATCTATCTCAAGCGTTACTTCGGAGTGAACACCTCCCTGATGCTGCGTAGATTGTTAGAGCTGGATTTGCTTTCATCTCATAAATATTACGAATTCAAAGAGATCGATTTCTATGAGTTCGAAAAATCCCTCTTTGGTGACGTGGCGGGAGATGCAAAAGCCGCCAAGGGCAAAAGCAAGACGATCTCTTCAGAGCGCTACAAGATCCTGGGCGTATCCGCCTATCAAAAAGGACAGGATACAAAAGTCTGAACCACGTCGTGATCAACACCTGCACCTTGAATGTCCCTGAGATTGGAATTGTCCGCTTCGAACCCAGTCATCGAGCGAAACGTATCAATGTTACGGTTACTGCCTACCGCGGCATTCGTGTTGCCGTTCCTTCCCGAATCACGCTAAAACAGGCGATGAGCTTTGTAAAAACCAAGCAGGAATGGATCCAGAAAAATCTTGTCAAAACACAGCAGCAGGAAGCTATTTTTAAACATTCTGCTTTTGCGTCATTGGAAATGAACGAATCTGAGACCAAGGCAAAACTCAAAAACAGACTCGCAGAACTGGCTGCTCTATATGGATTCTCTTACAAGCGTGTTTTTGTGCGCCGGCAAAAAACACGCTGGGGTAGCTGTTCTGAGAAGAACAATATTAATTTGAACCTCAGAATCTTGCTCTTGCCGCTCAGCCTGCAGGATTATGTGCTCTTGCATGAGCTGGTACATACACGCATCAAGAACCACGGTCAAGATTTTTGGCGGGAATTGGATAGATTGGTGGGCGACGCCAAGGGATTGAGACGCCGTCTACGCCGATATCCGCTCTGAACTCTCACCAAGGAGTGAGGTTATGGATGCTAGAGTTTTATTGAGGTGGAGTGTCGATCTGTGAGAAGAATTCCCTTTGGCCTGTCCCTTTTCATCGGTCTGCTGCTGGTGCTTTTGAACGTCTATGGAGTTCATCTGCTGAAGAAAATGCCCTGGCTGCCGGATGATGCGGAGTCCCTGGTTGCCTCAACTTTATCGGAGAGAGAAGGAGTCAGCCTGGATGGGATTCAGATCGAGAACAAGGATGAGCTCGAATTCATTTTGTGCCGTAGGATCAGCGGGAAGTATGCTGGAGACCGCATTGAGCTTTCTTGGATCGCAAATGGGCACCCCCGGAGTCAGTCGGTTCAGCTGGTCTCCTATTTTGCGCAAACTCCCTTTCCGGAGATCTACCTGGTTATCGGTTTTTTTTCAATTGCGATCGGTGTTTTCATTTTTGTGCTGAAAAATGAAGAGCTGCGTGGCCGTTTATTATATTGGCTGATTTTGACGTTTTCCACCGCTATGATCCTTGTAGGAGGCTTTCATTGTTTGGATCAGGAAAAACTATCGTTCTTGCCGGCCGGAGTCCTGTATATGTGTTACGCTTTGACTCCCGCCATTCTCCTGCATTTCTCTCTCTCTTTCCTGCCGCGCTCCCATCCAAATTGGAAGATCACCCTTGCAATCTATCTCCCAGCCCTTGTTTTTATTGGGGTTTTGGAAGTGTTGTTTCTAAACTCTGTCCTATCCGAATCCATTTTGGCCTATCGTAGCTACCATGATGTTTTTCTTTTTTTTCGTCTGTATGTACTGCTCTATATTCTAGGTGCTGCGATCGCCTTTATTGTTCACTATCGGAAAGCCGCGCTCCAGGAGTATCGTCTTCAGATCAAATGGATCCTGTTCGGCCTGATTCTTGGGATGGGCCCGTTTGTGCTGTTTTACAATTTGCCGAAAATGTTGTCTCTGGAGGAGTTTATATCCATGGAAGTGTCCATGACCTTTTGTTTGTTCATTCCAGCAGCCATGGCCATTGCTCTTTTCCGACATCGCTTACTTGATATTGAGCTCGTGATAAACCGCAGTTTGGTGTATTCGATCCTCACGGTATTCATAGTGGCCCTCTATATATTTCTGATCCGTGTTCTCCAGAATCTGTTTTCACAAATATTTGAGATCCAAGATACCGTTGTCTCGGCGCTGGCTGCCTTTGGTGCGGCGCTGGCCTTTAACCCAGCCCGGCGTCGGATTCAGGAGTTTGTGGATCGTTCCTTCTTTCGATCCAGATATGACTACCGCCGCTGTATCCGGAGTTTCTCTCAACAGGCTCACCGTATCTCCGACAGGGAGCGGTTGATGGATTTTTTTATAGATCAGGTCAAATCAAGCTTGCCCATGGTTCATCTCGGCATCATCGTTTTTATTCAAAAAGACGATCAGAATATACCTTTGATCCAGAGGGAAGACGGACGAAACCTTTTGGATCTGACGACTTATCTCCACAAGCAGCAGCAGCAGGTGTTTGCCAGCCGGCAGGCAGTTTACACTGAGGAAATCCTGGATTTATCTTTAGAAGATGTATTGACAGATAAAAAAATAGAGTTGGTCATCCC